>NZ_JAKJSL010000047.1:0-70709 GCF_050336815.1 Photobacterium nomapromontoriensis | reverse complement strand
GGCATAATGGGAGGGGAGTAGATTTAGAATACTTCTTTTAATTTTGAGCGCGGTTGAGTTATGACCGTTCCCCCCTCATCTGTCTTAGCACCGCTTCTTTCTCGCCATCGGCTACCACTTGTCCTCGGTCTAAAACAATGAGCCTATCGACTACTTCGAGCATGCTGGTTTTATGGGTAAACAACAACAGGGTATGGCTGGTATCTAATGTGCTGAGGTAGTGGCGTAAGTGTTGTTCGGCAGAACTGTCCATGTTGCTGGTGGGTTCGTCAAAGATCAATATTTTTGGTTGGCTCAGCAGGGCGCGGGCGATGGCAATCGCTTGTTTTTGTCCACCTGACAGTTGATGCCCGCCCTCACCGACTTGGCGATCCAGCCCATCAGGCTCATGATGGGTAAACCGGTTAACCCCGGCTTGTTCGCAAGCGGTGTGGATAGCGGTATCGCTGGACTGTGGGTTACCGAGGGTGATGTTGTCGCGAATAGAGCCGTAAAATAGGGTGGTATCTTGTGATACACAGCCGATTTGGCGGCGCAGTGCTAAAGGATGAAGCTGGTGGATATCAATATTATCAAACCGAATACTGCCCTCAGAAGGTGAATACAGCCCGCACAGCAGCCGTTGTAAGGTACTTTTCCCCGCACCGATCTTGCCAATAATTGCCACTTTTTCTCCGGGTTGAATGGTTAGGTTAAGATGATGCAGCGCCGGAATGGCGGCATGTTGATCTGCAGCTAAACTGTTTGAAGATTGTTGGTTACAGGGGTAGCTGAAACAGAGGTTGTCACAGCAAATGGCACCGCTAAGTACGGAATCCAGATAGCGTCGGTGATGATCGATATCGTCAGGCATCGCCATGATGTCATTGATAATAGTCATTGCCGATTTAGCTTGGTGGTAGCGGGTTGAGAGTTGTGACAGTTGGACCATTGGGGCGATGGCTCGGCTGGTGAGCATTGAGGCCGCAATCAGCCCACCCACTGATAGCTGACCGTTAGCGATCAGGTACACCCCGACTACAATCACGGCGACCGAGACCGTTTGCTGGGTAAAGCCCGCCAGATTGCCGATACTATCGGTGAGGCGGCGTGACTGCATCCCCCAGTTAGCCATATGTGCAATGGCTTGCTCCCACTTGTACTGAAATTGATGCTGTGCCCCATGTTGTTTGACGGTTTCCAGTCCGGCCAAGCTCTCGATCAAGTTGGCGTGTTTCTGTGATGCCAGCTTGGATCCCTGCTCGATACTGTTTCGCAGTGGGCGCTGGATCATCAGACTAAACAGTGCGAGCAGTATGACGGCGATAATCGGGACGAAGACTAGGGGTCCGGCGATCAGCCAGATGACTAGCAGAAACAGTAAGGCAAATGGCAGATCAATCAGCGAAGCTAACGTCGCAGAGGTGAATAATTCACGTATTGACTCGAACTCTTGTAAATGACGGGCAAATGCACCGACTGACGGCGGACGTGCCGCCATTTTAATTCCCATTACTTTCCGATAAATTGCCGATGATATGACGAGATCGGACTTTTTCCCGGCAAGATCGATAAAGTAGCTTCGCAATGTTTTGAGCAGGAAATCAAAGAGAAAAATGATCGCCATCCCGCTGACCAGTACCCAGAGGGAGTCAAACGCTTGGTTGGGAACGATTTTGTCGTACACCAAACGGGTAAATAGCGGGGTGGCGATAGCGAACAGGTTGATCAGAATTGATGCAATGAATACATCCCGGTAAATCGCTTTAGACTGCCATAGCGTACCCCAAAACCAATGTTGCTCAGGGCTCACAAATTGCTCGGGGCTGCGGGCATCAAATTGAAAATGTCGCTTGATCAGAAAAACACGGTTGAGGAACTGCTGTTCCAGCTCGTCAAAGTCGATCCATTGCTGCTGGCTATCAGTTTGCTCTGCGGTAAAAGGGGTGATCTGGGCTTGTCGTTGTTCGTCGTTAATCGCGAGTACGACACAGGCTCGATTGTCGGTCAGCATGGCGACAACCGGTAGCAGCAGCGGTGAGATCTGAGACAAGCCTAAATGGGTTTCTTTGGCCTTTAAGCCCGCATTTTCAGCGGCCTGAACAAATAATGGGGGACTGAGATAGCCGTCATTAAGTGCTAATCCGGCGAGCAAACTGTCGCGTGAACAGGGTAGGCCATAGTGTTGGCAGACGGTGATCAAGGCATTAAGCAGAGGATCACTCATGATCACCTCCTGAGTCACGCTTTGTATTACGTCTTTTATTACTTTCTACATCACGGTCTTTCTGGGAGGCCATGGCAAACCCCTGAATACCGTCGATGCCTAGCGAGGTTAATATTTTTACCTGCTGTGGGGTTTCTACCCGAGTTGCAATAGTGAGGATATCGAGGCTACGAGCGGTGCGCGTGAGGGCATTGAGTGCATCTCGCTGGATCTCATCATCCAGTTTACGCGTGTAAGCAAAATCGAGTTTAACGTAGCGGGGACGGTATTGGCGCAGGTAGCTGACGGAGCTGAAATGGTAGCCGTAATTATCGATGCCATAGCTGAAGTGGTGCTTGTCCAGAATATGGCAGAGCAAGTTAACGGGATCGGGCGTATAAATGAAGGCGCTTTCTGGGAGTTCGAAAATCAGTTGCTGGCTAATGGTGGGGTGCTGCGTTAGATAGATATCGAGCCATTGAATGAACCCCGTGTCCTGGATACTGTGATTAGTAAGATTAATACTGATTATGTGTGGGTTATGATGCTGGTATTGAAGCAGGTGATCACCTGCTTTGGTTATCATATAACGGTCAAAGAACGTGGTTTCATTGAGCGCTTCAAGGGCCGGCAAGAACTGGCCTGCCCGATAATCTCTCCCATTTCGCGTGATGGTGGAGAACACCTCCTGATGAAGCTCTTTACCCGTAGGGAGTCTGGCAGACTGGAAAATGAGCGTGATAGTGTTATTGACGACTGCCTGATGGCAAAGATCAAGCCATTGTTGTTTTCCCCATTGATTTTGTATTGCCCCGGATGCATCGTCGAGCAGTGCGATGTTATCGCTATGCTGAAGGGCTAAGGCCAGGGCATTGTCACACTGTGCGAGCAGCTGGGGCACGGTGGTCAGTACGGCTTCGTCGTCTCCGCTAGGCTTTACGACGATACCCGCCCAAATTTGGCTATCAATATCTGGTGAGCAGGCTTGCTGAATGGTGACGAGTTGATTAACGGTTTCGTGGGCGAGATCGGTTAATGCCTGCGGATTTTTATTTGAGATGATCAGTAAAAACTCACTCGGGCTCAGGCGGCCAACGTGAATCGTCGGGGCGACTAACAGTAGTAGTTTATGTCCAAATGCTTGGGTGAGTTTTGCCGCATGATCGAAACTTTTCGTATCAATATAGTGTTGAATAGCACTGGCTTTGATGATGATCGCGCCTCCTGTCAGCATCTGTTCCAGCCAGTCTTCCAGTTGCAGCAATAAGAGTCGTCGGTTGCCAAGGCCTGATTCTGGATCCTGATAGGCGCGTTTGCGCAGGATATCGGCCTGCTGGGCTTGTTGCGTGATGTATTGTTCGAGTTGGAATGACATGTGATTGAATGCGATAACCACGTCTTTGAGTTCGCGGGTCGTCGGTTCTGCGAGCGGTGGGTCGAATTCATGGCGGGCAATGGCGCGGGCTTTCATCTGCAGGGTAGATAATGGCTGTTTAACCAACTTATCGAGGATCAGCTTGAGTAAGACCAACCCAACCATAAAACAGCCAAGAAAGGTAGTGAGTAACTCCAGGCTACTTTGCCACAGTTTGCTGTAAGCGATAGCGGGCTGGCTTTTGATGGTAATGGTGGCGAGTTGCATCCAGCCACTGGTGAGGGTGTTTTTACGAGTAATCGTAGGGATATCAATCCACTGTACAAACAGTGCGGGCACTTGGTTGGGAGTAATCGCATAATGGCGTTCTATCTGCGATGGCGGGGTAAAGATATCCAATACCACCTGTTGATAGTAGCTGCCATCAAACATGGCATTGAGTACCGATTCTATCGCTACCGGATCGTTTTCTTTCAGGTAGGATGATAGTGCCAAACCGACCGCATGGATGGCATTGTCCAGTTCGACTGTTTGCTGCTCAACCAGATAGCTGCGGGTTGTCGTGAGCTGGCTGTAGAAAATCCCACCCAGAAGCAGGGTAAAGAGTACGAGTAGCCAGAGAAACAAACGGGAATACAGTGTCATACCTTCTCCAGCCTCCTATTAGTTACTGTGTATTTTCGTTAGTCTTAGTCGTTATCAATGTCGATGATGGGTTGCGCCAGCTGCTTACCCCGAAATCGGGAGCGCAGCAGGTTCCATTTCTTCAGCTGACTGGCTTTACCGATTGATTGCCCTTCGCCCTGTAATTTCATCAGCCACAGTTTGCTGCCGTTAAAGCTGTATATCGGTTGGAGATCGTGACGCTCAGTGGCGCGCAGAATATCCGGAGTCAGATTATCCAGTACCAGGGGTACGGCTGCTGGTGATGGGTAGTAGGCCAGTACCATATGGAACTGATCTAAACTCAGGGCTTTGACATAAATCAGACGGAGTTTTTCATCGGCAATCCCTAGCTCACGCAATGAGAAGTATTTGGCGATGCTGAAATCTTCACAGTCACCCGCACCAACCCCGAGAAACTCGAGCGGGGTAGCCCAGTAGTCCGATTGACCCCAGATGTCGAGATCATCGAGAAACAGCAGCTGATTAAACAGGCTATTAACTTGTTGGAGTTGCGCCAGTTCTCTTTGTTGTTGGATGTCAGCCAGTAATTGACGCCATGCGGTAACGCGCATGCCAGCTCGCTTGCCATAAGCTTGCTTAATGAGCATGACACTCTGCTGTTCATCTGGCGTTAGCGCCAATGCCCGGGATATTGGCCACAGCATGATCAAGCAGAGGATGAGCATGGTGGACGTGAGTGCGCTCAGTGGGTGTCCCATCGTTAATTAGTCCGGACTGAAAATATGGTCCACTCTTGCAATACATTGCCACGTTCGCCACGCACACGGGCGGTGACTCGACGACTGAGGGTATTTGTTTCCTCCGTGCTGCTGGCTGCAACGGGATCGTTATCACCGAACCCCAGTGTTTTGATCCGGTTAGGGGCGACGCCGTCGCTAATGAGCTGTCGGCGGACAACCTCTGCCCGACGCTGGGATAAGCCAAGGTTATAATCATGATTACCGACTGGGCTGGCGTGGCCTTTGAGCTCAATGTGGGCTTCTGGATAGCTGGCAAGGAAAGCGGCCATTTTTTGAATTTGCGGCAGAAATGGCGAAGGGATAACGGTGGAGTCATTGGCAAACAAGATATGGAGGTCATTGGATTCGTTGCGTTCAACCAGCGTCGGGCAGCCATTGTTATCAATAATGGCATCATGTGGCGTGCCGGGACATTTATCCCGGGCGTTGATCACTCCATCGTCATCATCATCAAACAGATCCTGGGATTGCTGGGCGACAGGTGGGGTTTCTGCGTTGGTGGCGCAGCCCATCGTGATCAGTGTGAACAGTAACATCCATAAGGTGGTCATTGATTGGATACGATGATTGAGAGATTGCTTAGCCATTTTTCCTCCTAGCGCACGGATGTTGACCACAGAGAAGGGGTATCTATTCGCATCTCATCCAGTAGCTTACCTGTCGCATTCAGTACTCGGTATTGGGCAATAATCCCGGCGTAATGCGCGTCGAGGTATGACTTACGCGCTTCAAATAGCTCATTTTCAGTATTGAGGACATCAAGCAGGGTGCGTTTGCCAATTCGAAATTGTTTCTCATAGGCGATGACGGTACGGGCAGACGCATCAACATGCTGCTGCAGATATAAGGTTTGGTGCTGGGCCAGCTCCATGGCACTCCAGGCTAAGCGGGTGCTTTCTTCCAGCAGGCGGTGGGCTCGGTCTCGGATATCTTTGGATTGGTTGATCTGGTAAGCGGCACGTCGGCTGTCTGCGCTGTCTGATCCGCCATTAAACAGGTTATAACGCATGCGAATTCCGGCTTTGAATTCGTTGGTATTGCCGGGGGCTCCATCGAGATCGTCACCCCACTCTTGTGATGCCTCAACAGAGAACGAGGGGAAGAAATTCCCTTTGGCTTGCTTGTACTGATAATTGGCGGCATCAATGTCATTACTTGCGACAAACAGTACCGGATTATGTTCTTTTGCGTGGCTTAGGGCGCTGTCCAGTGAAGTGGGGAGGTAGTTCTGATCTACTTCGGGCTTTTCCAGGTGCTCCGGTAAGCGACCAACTACCCGATAAAATTCAGTGGTTTTGTCTTGCAGGTTACTTTCAGCGGCAAGCAAATTGGCATGCGAACGAGCCAGACGGCCTTCAACCTGAGACATATCTGCCGTCGAGCCAATACCCGAATCGGTACGCTTTTTTATATTGGTGTACATACGCTGGTGAATGGCGTAATTATTCTGCGATAGCGTCAGAACGGCCTGCGCTTCTAAGGTATCAAGATAAATTTCACTGACTAGCAGAGCCTTATCTTGTGCATCAGCCAACAGTTGATAACGCTGTGCTTCGGCTTCGGCTTTATTACGTTGGATATCGTGGTAGGTGATGGATCCATCCCAGATCAATTGACGCAGGCTGATGGTAGCATCAAGAGGCTGATAATCACCGGTACTGTTCGTGGTGTTGTCATAGTTTTCGTAGCCAGCACCGGCCTCGACATCCAATGAAGGTAAGTAGTCGCCCAGTGCTGAGCGAGTGGATTCGTTCCGACTCATAAACGTGTTATAGGCTCGTTTGATGTCGGGATTTGTCGCTAACGTGTCGGCAACGGCTTGCTCTAGCGACTGAGCGAGTGCCGAGCTTGGCAATAGCGTGATACCGAGAGTCAGTATCAGAACGTTGAGTGAACAGCCATGTCTGAGAATGTTGTGATAGCGCATCGTCTTGGTTACTCCCTGAGTGCAGTGTGACGGGCTTTGAGCACCGGGTTGAGTAAATATTGCAGCACGGTTTGTTTGCCGGTGATGATGTCAGTAGCGGCGGTCATACCGGGTATAATGGGTAGTTGATTACCGAGTGGATCCGTGAAGTGAGTATGGTCGGTACGGATCTGTATGTGATAGAAACTGTTGCCTTCTTCGTCAACGACAGTATCGGGGCTGATATGCTCGAGCGTGCCGTCCAGCCCACCATACTGAGTGAAGTCGTAAGCGGTAAACTTGACGATGGCGCGCAAACCCGGGCGAAGGAAGCCAATGTCTTTGGGGGCGATTTTGGCTTCAATCACGAGGTTGTCTTCGGTTGGAACGATATCAATCAAGTCCATTCCCGGTTGGATCACCCCGCCGATAGTATTGATGTGAATTTTCTGCACGGTGCCGTTCACCGGAGAGGTGACAACAGTGCGGGTAACCTTATCTTGTAAGCCAATATGGGTTTGACTCAGGGTGTCAATTTTGTCTGAGGTCTGGTTGAGTTCGGCTTGGGTTTCGGAGCGGAAGTTGAGTGCAATATCGAGCCGCTTGTAGATGGCTTCGTGAAAGGCGGCCTTGAGGACGGGGATTTGCAGTTCGGTTGAGGTCATCTCGCGGCGGGTATCGTTGACCTGACGTTTGAGCTTAAGCAGCTCCACTCTGGGAACCACCCCTTCATCGGCAAGCGGTTTGGTGATCCGATATTCTTCACGGGTAAGTGAGTAACTTTGCTTCTGGTTTGCCAAGCGCGCCCGGGCCTCATCGAGTTCACGGGCTTTTTGGGTGATCTGCTGCGCGATGACCGAGAGTTGATTATCAAGGTTAGCCAGTTTATCGCGGTATTCGTGGCTCTGGCGGCGGATCAGAGCGGCGTGTTGCTGATGGAAGTCATCGGGGAAAATGAGCGGTACGGATGAGACAGTGACGGAGTGTGACCAATGGGTGTCGGTGATTTTTTTGGTCTGTACACTTTGCAGCAGTGCTGTCAGTCGAATCGCATCGGCCTGAAGCCCTGCTAGATCTTGGTTTTTCTCTTCGACATCAGAGCGAAAACGGGTGTCGTCGATTTGCATCAGCGGTTGGTGGGCACTGACTTGCTCCCCTTCTTGGATCAAGATAGCTTTGAGGATACCCCCTTCGAGGTTCTGGACGATTTGGCGCTGGGATGACGGGATCACTTTGCCCTGCCCTCGGGTGACTTGATCTAAATTGGCCAGCCCGGCCCAAATTAAGGCCGTGACGAAAAATGCGGCCACAATCCATAATAGAATACGGGCACTAACAGGCGTTTTAAGCAACAGTGATGCCTGAGTGTCATCGGCAAATTCGATATTCTCAGGATCGAGAGAGTGTTTGGCCATGCTTGTTTTATGTCTTCGTTATTGATTCATCAGTATGAATGTCAGATCAATGTTCTTTGACCCAACCAAGCATAGGGGATAGGCAGCTTTTACGGCGTAGCGAGAATGGGAATTATAAAAAATGAGAACGGTCTAGGGTTTGTGGAATGAGGCTCGGGGGTGAGACTACACTTGAGGAGGTAACTTGGGTAATAAGCGAGCTCAACCTAGAGAGTGCTGTTCATTATGGCGACCAATCCCCCTGCGATTTCCGAGTCAAATACGTTTAATTCTGCAGCTGAAATCATTGTTGAACAAGGCAGCGTGATCATTCCTCAGCCCAATGGATCAGTGACGGTCGTGACTGACACCTACCCACTGCAAGACATCGCTACTGTGGTGTTTGCTGACAGTAACGCCAAATATATGGTTATGCGCGATGGCGAGCCTATTTTGCTGAACTGGCCGTGCCCGACCTGCGTGTTGATTGCACCACAGCCTGATAGCCGTGTTGATCCCGCGTGGTCTGGTGATGTTGTCGATACGGCTGAAATGATAGAGAAGGGTAAACCTGTCAGTGATACCGATATTCAGTCTCAGGCACTCTCCGCGCAGGAATTAGCCGATCTACAAAGCTTCATCTTAGCGGGTGGGGACCCGACGGAATTACTCGAAGCACCAGCGGCTGGTATCGAGGCCGGAACAGGGCTCGCAGGTGATGCCGCCAACAGTGGTTTTGTGATCATTTTATATGATGGTGATGCCATTTTGACTGAGGCGGGATTTGAAACCCGCTATGAGCGAGATGAGTCAGAGGAGAGCGATGACAGTACGCCACTGTTTGTCCCCGAAGGGGGGGAAACCGGGAGTATGCAGCTCACCGAGGGGGATTTACAACCCAATACTTATCCGTCTGAATCAAGTGTAATGGTATCGGTGGCGGCAGGGACCTTGCCACTGGACGCAGCATCCTTCACATTTGATTTAGTGACGTTGTCACAGCTAATAGCAGAGCTTGATAGCCAGATCACCTCCGGTGGCCAGCCAGTGAGTTTCTCATTCAATATCACCACTAACGCGATTATTGGCACGCTGGTGGGTACCAGTGATGGGATTGGAGATGGTGTGGCAGGTAATACGGTGGTCACTTTTCAGCTCAACGCCGATTCCACTGGCCGAGAGGTGGCACTCACCGTTACGACATTGCTTGAACGGCCAATTGATCACATCGAAGACGGCAGTGGTTTGGTGACCTTTGGTAACGACAGCCTGACCGTGGTGTTAGCGATACAAGGTAACGATCTGGCCGGTAATTCCCTCGATAATCCGGTATTGATCAGTAGCACCATTGTTGACGGGTTAGCGCCTCAATTTGGCACCGATCCCGGAACGGTGATTGACGAAGCAGATGCCTTGGGTGAAGACGCGGGTGAGACAGTGGCGGGTGCGGTACCCATTGATCTTGGCAGTGATACTATTCGCAGCGTGATATTTGATGCGCAGCAACCCGGTTTAGATGGCTTGACCAGTAATGGTTTTGCGACCACGGTGATCACTAATGGCGATCAGCTGCAGCTGGTGGATAGCCGTGGTGAACTCGTGCTTGCCCTTAAGATTGAAACCGATGGCAGTTATACCGCTAATTTAACGCAGCCGCTCGATCAATTAACCCGTGCGCAGTTGGTACTAGATGTGGCCGTTACAGCGACGGATTTCGACGGCGATACGGCAGCCGGGCAAGTGGTTTTAATTACCATTGACGGCAATAGCCCGCCCGGAGGGGAAACCGGTGAGATCACCATTACTGAGCCGGATTTAGTTCCCAATGAATATCCTATTACGGCACAGACAAACGTCGATATTACCGCAGGTATTGATCGTTTAGATCCCAATACGGTCTCGATTGATCAGCAGCAACTGGCGACCTTGATTGCCGAGCTGAATACCGATGTACGTTCAGGTGGGCAGCCGCTGACATTCAGTTATGACCAAGCGACAGGGATATTAAGTGGTAGCTTGGTCAGCGGTGCCATTGCGGTGACGCTCACGGTGACGGCGGCACAGGGAGCGAATGGTCAGGATCTGGTTGTCACAGTAGTGCTGGAACAGCGTCTTCCCCTTGATCATGTTTCCGCATCAAACAGCAGCGGACTGGTTGCGGTGAATGGCGAGAAGCTGGTGATCTCGCTACCCATACAGGCCAATGATTCTGATGGCGATTTTCTCGATGCCCCTGCCGTCGTGACTGTCACCATAAATGATGGTCCATTGCCTACGTTTGGCGCAGACAGCGGCGCAAGCTTGGTTGACCCGGATAACGTCACTACCGGGCAGACGACCACGGCGACCGGGCAGATTGTCGTGGATGTCGGCAGTGACGCCATTGCCAGCCTGGTGTTTGTGGATAATCCGGCTTTATCGACTGTGATTGCCGGATTCAGCAGCAATGGTGAAGCCGTCAGTTATCAAGTTAGCCAAAATCAGTTGACGATAATGAATACGACGGGCGAAGTCATTCTGACCGTCAATATTGCCACTGATGGCAACTATTCGGTGGTGATGTCAGATGCGTTTGATCAGCCGGTTAGCAGCAACCAAATTCAACTGCCCATAAATGTCAGAGCAACGGATGATGATGGCGATGCCGTTCAAAGTAGCATTACCATCAGCCTGAATGATGGCGTTGATCCGCCCGGTGGCGAAACGGTTGCTGCTGCGTTAGTCGAGCCGGATTTGAATCCCAGTAATTACCCCGAAACCGTCACCGCCACGCTGACCATGGTAGCGGGGGCAGATCGGATCCTGCCTGATTCATTGACGATTGATCCCGCTCAGATCAATGCGTTGATCGCGGCGTGGCAGACGGCATTGACGTCGGCTGGGCAACCTCTGGTTTTTACCTTTATCCCTGCCACGAACCCTGCTGCCTTGAACGCTATAACAGGCGTATTGGAAGGGCGATTACCGGATAATACCTTAGCGGTCAGTGTGACGTTGTCGGCAGCACAAGCCAGTAACGGCGATGACATTGTTGTCACTATGGTGACCTCGCAGTTTGTTCCACTTGATCATATTGTATCGGTGAGTTCACCGTATATTGCAGTGAACAGCGACGAAATGGTACTGAATGTGCCTTTAATTGCAACTGACAGTGACGGTGACAATGTTATTCAGCCAGCCACTTTTACGGTAGTAATTTCGGATGGCGTTGATCCCGTTATTGAGGCGACGCCCCCGTTACAGGTCAAAGAAAGTGATATTGATGCGGGGGGGGATTTCCATCCCGGTTCGACACCGTCAGGGCAGGGGCAAACCGCCACCGGGCAGATCACGTTTGATACCGGCTCGGATGCGATCAAGGTTTTTGAGGTCGATGTTGACGCGTTTAATACTGCCAATGCCGGCAATTTAACCGCTGGGGGACAAGCCGTCACCTTGGTATTTAATGCCGCCAGTGATCGGTATGAAGGCCAAGTGAATGGTACGCCTGTTTTTCTACTGGTACTGACCCCCACAGGCAGCGTGACGTTTACCTTGTTAGGCGCACTGGATCACGTCCAGCCCGCCAATGACACTCAGCTCGAATTGACCTTCGTGGTGACCGCCGACGATCAGGACGGCGATACCAGCAATGCGGCAAACTTAGTGGTGACGGTTGAAGATGATATCCCGCAGATCCAAGCGATCGCCTTTCGGCCAGTCGAAGAAGGCAATCGAACCGAAACCCGCGATATTCTGACCGTATCACAAGAAGGGGCGGATGATGCCGATGTCACTGCCGTGATCATTGCCGGTATGCGGCAGGAATTAACCGGAACACCCAATGGTCAGGGCTTCTTTTCGTTTGATGTCAGCCAAGATGGCCAATTACTCGGTCAGTTATTGATTAACCCCAACGGTCGAGTGTTTTTTAACGCCTTGCCCAATGTTGATCATACCGGCCAGCCGATAGTGACCTCGGTAGAAGTGGAAGTGACCGATGGTGATGACGATACCAGCCAAAATACGGTCACGATCACCATCACCGATGAAGGCCCAGAATTGACGGTACAGCCTGCCAATGGGGTGGAAGATCAGGGACGTAATGCCGATGAAACACTGGGCGATCCGACGCAGGGGATTGCCATCGATATGTCGATTGATATCGGGGATGGTGACCGCAATGAGCAGATCGGCGAGGTGTTCATCGTCTTGCCCGCTGAGCCGCACGGCCTGTTTTATCTTAATGGTGTTGAACTTATCCCGACGGCTGGGCAGATACTGCTGCCAGCATCCGCATTTACTGACCCTGATGGGGATGAAATCTTTACGTTGCAGGGCGTGACCTTTGTGCCTGATGCCGATTATTCCACTTTTGCCGAACCGGGTAATGAGATTGATTTTACCGTAACAGCGCAAGTCGTCACCGATGACGGGGTTAACCATCCGCTGCAATCAGGCACGTTGACGATTGATATTCTCGGTATTGCTGATCCCCCCGTATTCGCACCCAGCACGGTTACCTATTACGGTAATGGGATCGAAGATGGTGCGAATATTAGCCTGACCGAGTCGTTTCAAGCGGTGCTACAAGATAATGATGGCTCAGAGGTGCTGACCTACTTCATTACCATTACTGAAGGGGAGGGGGAAATTGTCGGCTCGGACATCACCCAAGTGTCGCCGGGGGTATTTGAAGTCCCGGTATCAGCGATTGGCTTGATAGCACTCAATCCTGCGGATAATTTCAGTGGTGATATCCGCCTTAATGTGACGGCGCAAAGCCGTGAAGTGAGCCACTTTGCGCCGGGGTTCGAGACCGCACAGATCACCGAGGCTATTCTGGTGAATGTCCTGCCGGTGGCCGATGAGGCACAATTGAAAGTCAGCCGAATTAATTCACTGGAAGATCAGCCTATCGCTTTGGCCCCTTTGATCACGCTGACGGAGCTGGATGACACCGCGGATGATTTTGGGGTGGAAACCTTGTTCGTTCGTATTTCAGCCCTGCCCACAGGGGCGCAGCTGGAACAGAACGGCACAGTGTTGGTGCCCAATGCTGACGGGGTGGTTGAAATTTTGTATAGCGCGCTGGATCAGGTGCAGTTGATCCCGGTGCCAGAGAGCAATGTTGATTTTCAGATCACGGTCGTTGGTGTGGTTAAAGATGTGGTGACCATTACCGAAGCAGATGGAACGACTAAGCAAGTCGAAGACGTGTCGGTGACACCCGCACAGTTTATTGATATTGGATTGACCGGGGTGGCTGATGTACCGGGTTTTGATCTGGATGGCACCAACTGGACCGACATTGTTGGCGGTACCGTGCCGGGTATTGAAACCACTATTGATGAAGATACTTCTGCGGTGCTTGATTTTAATCTGGTGTCCGGTGAACGGGTGAATGCCCCGTTGGATGACTCGGAAACCTTGACCTTTGTTATTTCCAATATCCCTCAGGGGACGCGTATTTTTGATGCCCAAGGCAATGAGCAGACACTGGTGTTTGTGGGGTTTGACCCCACCACGGGATTGCCTCGCTATGAAGTCAAACTGACCGGGGAAGCCATCGGTGAGCCGGGCAAACCGGTGGAAATCAGCATCAAGCCCCCCGAGAATAGTACTCAGGACATTACATTAAACGCCAGTGTGGTGGTGACAGAGAATGATGGTGATCACCGCGTCTCTGAATTTGAGCTGGTCATTCATATTGTGCCCATTATCGACGGGGCTGATTACAGTCGGCAAAGCAATGGCCTTGAGGATGAATTTAATAGTCTCAATTGGCAGCCGGTACTGGCAGATACTAAAGAGGAGATTACCGGATTGGTGCTGGGAAATCTCCAGCCCGGGTATCAGTTGCAGATCAATAACGGTGGCACGATAACGCCACTGGTGATTGATGCCGCAGGTTCGGTCACCTTGGATACAGTACAGCTAGGGCAGTTGTTGGCGGGGGCACAGTTGCAGCTGCTCGCGCCTCCCAACTCTGATCTGAACTTAACGGGGGCAACGGCCATTAGCACCCAAGTGACCGTGACGGAAACCGATGTCGACTCGCCGGCAACGGATACCAAGGTGATTAACGGCACCCTGAACGTGGTGCTGCGTGCAGTGGTCGAGCCAAATGCTGAACTGGGTGTGCAGGTGACCAATGCACAAGGCCAGCCTGAATTTGTCGACAGTATTGTGTCTGGTGATGGTAGCTTGGATCTTTCTGGTGGCGCCGGATCGGATGGCCAAATTGTGTTTGAAGACCTTGACCCCAGCAGTGATGAAGTGATTCTGACTCTGGTGATCACCTTCCCTGATCCCAATATCCAGTTTGTGGTGGTCGGCGGGGTGAATAATGGCGATGGCAGCTGGACCATTCCCAGCAGTAGCTTGAATGCAGTTCAGATTTTAGCCCCGGAAGGATTTACCGGCACGGTGGCCGTGCAGCTGGCGGCGCAAGTGCAGGATCAAAGTGATGATGGCGATCCCAGCGCCATCGTCGAAGTGACCAGTACCCTGACCATTGATTTTCAGGGCAGTACCTTGAATCTCGAACTGGCGGCTGATATTGCGGTCGATCAGACCATTATCGTCACGGGTAATGAAGACAGTGCGGTGGATCTGGCCAGCTTTCTCAATCAAATCGTCACCATCGATACCTCGGCGGCTGATCAGCCCAATGATGAATTTTCGCTGGTGATCAGCGCGGCCAGTCTGCCCTCTGGCGCCTCTATTTCCGGCACTGAATTTAATTTTGTCACCAATGAATATGTCATTAAGTTGCCGGTTCCGGCAGACGGTAATCTGAATCTATCGGGCATCACCCTAAATTTGCCGCAAGACTTTGCCGGTGATTTCTTGCTTGATGTGAAATACGTCAATACTGATACCGCCAGCGGTAATGTGAAAGAAGTGACGGACAGTATTCCAGTGCGGATCAGCCCCATTGTTGATGTGCCAAGCCGAATGGGTGATAACTTGCGAGAGCCTGATATTGCGGTCTCGGTAGTCGAAACCCAAGGATTAGATGCTGATCGGCAGCCGATAGCCGCGGGCGATCCGGAGGTGATATATCCCGGTATCGCCTATGAAGATGGCACCATCGTGTTAGACATTACCGCGACAGTGGCGGATATCAGCACGACTACGCTGGAGGGATTGGAAACCATCCAGCAGGCGACGGTTACCACTGGGGCATTGGGCGGGTTTTTCCTTAATGCTGCCGGGGAACAAGTGACCAGCCTGACCATCACCGATGTCAGTCAGCTGAGCAGTGTGCGCTATATTCCGCCGAAAGATTTCAACGGTGAGATATCATTGACTGTCGATGTCACCATTGTCGATACCGCCAATTACGATCAAACGTCGGGTGCCGCCGTGCAGACAGATACTGCTGATTTCAGCGGCGCGATCACGTTTGAGGTGATTGCGGTCAACGATACCTTGGATTTCACGGGTACTGAAACCCCAGTGGTGGGCAACGAGGACAGTGGGCCGATCCGCTTTACTGGCATCGGTGGTGAAGTGGTGGATGTGGATGGTTCCGAGGCCATTTTATCGGTCAAGATTGTCAATGTGCCGGATGGTTTTATCATTGACGGTGCGGCTAATAATGGCGGCGGAGAATGGAGTATCTCTGTTCCTACCGGTAGTACGGCGTTTGATTTAGCGGCGATAGGGCTGACACCGCCGAAGAATTTCAGTGGCACGATTGAGCTGGGTATTGTGGTGTTCACCAAAGAGACCAGTCTGGAATTACCGGAAGAAAATACCGCCACGTTTATGGTCGATGTGAAACCCATTGCCGATAAGGTCGATACCGATATCACCACCACGGTGAGCGGCAGAGAAGATCAGGATGTCACTTTGACTCTGAACATTACAGTGCAAGATGACAGTGACAGTTTTACCGGAACCGCCTCGAATGTGACCGAAAATCCGCCGGAAACACTGCAAGTGCAAATCAGTAATGTGCCAGAGTCGAGCCAGATCGCTTTGCCCTCCGGTGTTACGGGGACAGCCAGCAATTTAGGTGGCGGGGTGTGGGTGGTGATAGTGCCTGCCACTGAGCTGGCGAGCCTGACATTCATTCCCGGCAATGCCAATAGTAATAATTGGAACGGTCAGTTGGATTTGGCGATTCGTGCGGTTGACCAAACCGATGTGGCGTTGGACAGTAATGCGACCTTTCAGACCATTACCCTTACCATCGAGGCGGTAGATGATGCGCCAGTGCTCCCCGACATTGCTAACCAAACGGTGGCAGAAGATACGGCGTTGGTGATCAATGACCTTAGCGTGACAGATGTTGATTTTAATGAAACCGGTACGACTGGCGTTATGACAGTGACCTTATCAGCGGCTAACGGCACGTTGACTGTTTCTGATCCTGGAGGGGGAACAGGGGCGGGTTCGGTAACGATTACGGGCAATGGTAGCGGAACAGTCACATTGGCGGGTGGCCTTGCTGACATTAATACCCTCTTTGCCGCAGGTGTCACCTATCAGGGAGACCCTAATTTCAGTGGTGAAGACACTATCACCGTGACCGCCGATGATAATGGCAATGTCGGTGCGGGCGGGCCGTTGCAAGCCACAACGACGATCAATATTACTGTGATACCCACAGCAGATTTGCCCACGCTTGAGCTGTCTATTCCGCAATTGACTAATACCCGCGCGGCACTGGGCGTTTTAGTACCCTTGATTGGGTTGGTGGCAGCGGTTGCCGATGCCAGTGAAACCTTGCTGGTGGAAGTGCGTAACTTAGGGCCGGGCCGGCTGGTGAATGCCGCGGGGACGGAAGTGGGCACGAATAATGGCGGCGGTAGCTGGCAAGTGCCTGTGGCACAGTTGGATGATCTGTTTATTGCCGATTTACCTCAGGGTTTAAATAACCTGACAATAGTGGCTATTTCGCAAGAAAGTGATGGCAGCCAAGCAGAGTCGACCGAGGTGTTGATCGGCATCCGGATGGATAACCTGACTGAAACGGGGAACCAGATTGGCGTTGGGGAGTCAGACGGTGAAAATTTTGTGCTCGGCAGCGCGGCGAATGAGCAACTCTTTGGGGGGCTGGCCGATGACATTTTAGTTGGCGGCGGTGGAGAAGATACCCTATTCGGTGGTGCGGGCAGTGATGAGCTATGGGGCGGGGAGCGCAACGGTACGGGTGATGGGGTACGTGATGTATTCACTTGGCAAACAGCCGATCTGGGTGCGGAAGGTACACCGTTTACCGATACGGTGAAAGACATGGAAATCGGGATTGATCAGCTTAATATTGCTGAAATTTTACCGGATGCGTTACCCGGTTCTTTACCAGATAACGGTGAGGATGAGTCAGATCTTGACCGCTTGCTAAATAATATTACCGCCACCGTTGAAGATAGCGACACCATTCAGTTGGATATCGCGGCCAGTGCAACGCAGCAGCAAAATATCGTATTGGATAATATCGATGTTGTCGGATTGGGACTGGATAGCGGATCATCGTCAGCAGAGATTATCAATCAGTTATTTACCAACAATACGTTTATTGTTGATTGAGTGTTGGGTCATGCGGCCTAGGTAGGAAGAAGTATTGAGAATGAGACTGTCTCATGAAATAGCCAGTTGTCATCATACGTGCAGATCTACACTAAGGTATGCGCGAATTAGTCCTTGCTTCTTTAATGTCTATCCCTCTGTATCTTGCGACAGTGAGAGTGCAGGGTTTACTCTCTCAGTTGTGCTTATTGATGGTATTGGTTGGCTTTCCTGCTGGTATTATTCGTGCCGCAGAAGGCGGGCGTGTACATCACCTTCCGCTTAGCGGCACAGCGGTATTAGCCCCGCAATTCTCACCGTCGCCAGGTGTGGATGTGACGCTCACCTATGCCCATACTGACGGGGTAATGCCTGAGTACCAGACTGTGTCTGTTGCTGGCCTATTAGTGGATGGATTGAAACTTGAAGAGAATCATTTTGCACTGAGTGTATTTTGGCAACCGGATTGGGAAACGGCACAGCAGTGGAGCTACACTATGGGACTCACTCTACCATTTGTCTCTGTCAATGCCGCTAGCACGGTTAACCATGATGGGCATACCGGACAGGAGCGTTATCACATGGATTCTGCCCGTGGGCTGGGTGATATAGTCCTGTTCCCGATGGTGCTGCAATATGCCTTGGATCGTCATTGGCATGGAGCGGTAAATCTTGCTGTATATGCCCCAACAGGGGATTTCCAGGTCGGGCGACTGGCCAACCCTGGCCTGAATTACTGGACATTCGAACCCGCTGTGTCTCTCTCTTATCTTGAGCCTGCACAAGGCCAAGCTTTTAGCATTAAAAGTGGTATTGGGATTAACACTGAAAACCCTGACACGGATTATCACAGTGGCGCACAATTCTACCTTGAATCATCGTTATCTCAATATGTCATGTTTTTCGGTGGATTTACCGGGCTGGGCGTGACGGGCTATTGGTCTGAACAGCTGACGGGTGACAGTGGGCGCGGGGCAGTATTGGGGGATTTTAATACCAGACGCCTCGCAGTGGGTCCGGTGCTGAGTTATAAAGCCGGCTGGGCCGATGTTGAGTTTTCGCTGAGCTGGCTACATGAGATTAATAGCCAGCATCAGCTTAAAGGGGACACTCTGTCGTTTCAAGTACAGGGGCGTTATTAGTTGTATTAGACGTGCGTGCTACAAATTATAACGAACGACGCTCTGACGTTGACGGGAATATCCGGCACCAGTCATTTTTCATATCAACAACTTGCCATTTATGTTGCTTGGCAGATTGCATCAATGCAGGGCTAAATTTACCTTCAAAGGAATCGGCACCATATTGCCACTCGCGGACACTATCCGTGTGATGAATTAGCATGCCTAAGCTCGGCCCTTGTTGTGATGTTGTCCAAGATAACATTGCCTCATCACCGTTAGAATTACCAATAGCTAAAATAGGGCGTTTACCGATAATAGTGGCAATATTAATTGCTTTTTGCGGGCCATCATTCACATATACGAGCTTACTATTCTTAATTAATGTGCCATCTTTATATGTATAACCAAATGCCGTGCCGATAACATTTTGGGCGGGTATATGATAAATAGCGTCACTCCAAGGTTTGACGAATGCACCACCCGCACCCGTTACAATAAACACATTAAAATTATGAGCATGTAAATAATCAATCAACTCGATCATTGGCTGATACACTAAATCAGTATACGGACGTTTAAAGCGTGGCGATTGTGCGGTTGATAACCAATTTAAGACATTTTCACTGTATTGCTCTGGCGTTAACCCTGCTTGTGCTGTTGCTAAAATAGGCAATAATGCAGACCAGCCTTTATCAAAAATAGCTTTAGTATTACCATTTAAAACCCACTTATACGGTGTTTCTGTCTGCCATTCAGGATGTTTATCGCTCTCTTTTTTGATCTGATTAAAAGCAAACAAAAACTGCGTATATGTCGGTTTTTCTGGCCACAAGGTGCCATCATTATCAATAACGGCAATGCGATCACTGGGTTTTACATAACCTGTATTGCCTTCAGTTGTCACGTTATCAACAAATTGAATAAGCGCACTTCTGCTCGCACTTTGATTCCACAATGGTAATGCTTTACCGCTATTAATACATGTTTCACTATAGGCAGGTGCCGATAGCACACTAATAAATATGCTAATAGCAATTAAAAATTGCTCTATTTTCTTTCTGTTCACAACCCGATCCTTAAGTAATTCATAAAAAACAGAGGTCCAAATGACCTGCTTTATTCATGACAATAATTCTAACAGTAATTAGTGTAAGGATTATCGCTATTTGGTATGGCATTGTTGTTATCACATCACCCATGTACCAGCATATTGGTTAGCCACGAACTCATAGGCTAAGTGCTTGTCATGTGAGTATGATGGATATTTCCGTTATATTTCAAGTTAGCTGGGGGATTGTAATTATGGCTGTCACGATAATGCTTTCATAAAAAATACCGGCAATCCTTGTCGTGGTTACCTGCTGTTCTATTAGCGTGTTGTAAAGCGCCAGATATCACCCGTAGTGACTTGATTATCTCGTACTACATCCACTCGCCAGAAGTACGGCGTGTTCGGTTGAAGATCCATCACGGTGTAGGCATCATTAGCCTCATTTACCATCTTTAATGCTGATGGAGAGGTGCCCAAGTATACATTGTAATGCCATTCACGGTTTTGCTTGAACATGAGGTCTAAGGTTAAGGCGACCTTAGTTGCGTTTTCAAATGGGACCGGATTCATGGTTTTTTGTCCATGGTGCCCCGGGATCCAAGGGACTGAATCCGTATTTTCATAGGCTCCAATATCTGGCGCACGGCCTAAATACTCAATGGCGCTCAGGCGACTATCTGCTGTTCCTGTATTAATGATACTCGCGTTGACTTTTGGCCTGAAGTCACCCCAATTTGCCCCTTGTAACTGGTTAAATATATCCCCATCACGATTGGTCATATTACCCATGGTACTCCCCGGAACCACAAGTTGGTCGGGTGTGCCTGATTTACGCCCTTGTAAACTGCCAACGAGGTTATTGAGCGTTTCAGAATTGATGTTTAGGCCACCCGCATCTTTCTTATTGAAAATAATCAGATCGGCCACCTCATTGTTAAACATAAGATTGTTGAAGGTCGCGTGGCGATCCCCTTTGATGATTGAGAAATTGCTATTCCACACGACATTATGATGCACAAGACCGTCATGCCCAATTTTCGATGCGCCTTCTACGCCATCAAACCTGATCCCTGCTTTTGGTGTATCGTGCACCCAGTTGTACGCAATTTCAGTTTGCGCCTGTTGTTCGATACCAACATTGATCGCCGCTCCATCGTGTTGCAGTAAGCTGGTGTTATAGACGTGATTACCTATTACTTTCGATGCGGCTCCCACACGAACACCTTCAGAATTACCAGCGGTATGGAAGGTGTTATTCGTGAAGCTGATATTACGGCTTTGTGATGCCATATTGAGCGAGCCTTCACCACCGGTACCCAGATTGGAATAATCGATATCATGAATAAGAGTGTTATCGATGGTATCTCCAACCTCTTTGACCATCTCAAAGGCGGGCCCATCCGTATATGCCAGATAACTGTCTTTAATTACATTATTTGTGGTTTTCAGTGCCTTGTTATTGTTGATGAACTTAATGGTTTGTGGGCGGGTTAAATCACCCAACATACGTTGCGAGTAAGCATAATAACGTGCATCAACATTCTCAAAGGTAATACCCTGTGAACTGATGACAGTAAATGCGGTGCCAAAAAAGTCGATATTTTTTAACACGATATCGTTCGCATTACGCACTGTTAACCCATAGGTTTGCGTCTTTGCTCGCACAGTGAGGTGATTGGGGTCTTCCCCCTTCGGAGCCCATAAATAGACAGTTTTCGTTTGTCTATCAAAGAACCACTCATTTTCACTGTCGAGTAATTCCAGCTTACCTTCAAGGTAATAATGCCCCTCTTCATATCGGGTGTTTTTGGTTTCCCAGAAATGCCCTTTGCCCAACATATTATCTGCGGCCGTTTTCATGGCTGTGCCAGAGCCCGAAAAATCCTTGCTATACGTAAAGGTGTTGGTGCCTGGTGTGTGCGATTCCACGATTTGTGCCCAGTTAAGCCATGAGCCAATATTCATGATAGCAATGGCTCCTGTGGCATCAATGCCTGAATCTGCTAACGATTGAGTATTTATTCCTTCTGGAAGCGGTTCATACTGATTGCCACTGTTGCTTACCATAATATTTTTATAAGGACGTTCATCAATCATGGTACCAAAGCGGCTTTCTGGTGCTTGGTGGCGCCATGTTTTTTTCATATTCCATAATGAACCATCATGCAGTTGAGCATTTGGCCAACGCGCAGACATCACCATTTCATTGTTGATGAACAGCTGCCATATCGGGCTACTCACCTTCGTTTTATAGATATTGCCACGGTGTACGGTCCATGGCGTATCGATCACAACGGTGCCATCAAAAATCGCATTATTACCTTGAATGACAATCGGATCATCGGCACTTCCGCTGGCTTTCTCTACTTCCTGTGCAGTACGATAACGCCCTGCACTTAATTCAACCACATCACCGGCTTTCGCCAGACTCAATGCTTTCTTTAGCGAAGCAAAGGGCGCAGCTTGTGTACCATTGTTGCTGTCTTTTCCGTCAGGGCTGATAAAAAAGCGCACCGAATTTGTACAAATATCTGATGAGGGGGCGGTTGAACCATCTGGACACATGACAGGTAGGACTGGGTATTCTTTCAGTGACGGCGCGGATGCCGCCAGCATCCCTGCACTCCATAATGATAAGGTAAGGACCATAATGGTTAGTTGTATTCTCATAAAATCCGTTCTCATGATCATCGTGTTGCAATTACATCTGCGGCTTTTTTCATTGCATCATGCTATTGCTGACCATTTTAGAAATGGCAGTAGCGATACTGGGCTTTTACGGTATTTCTTGTGCATCCTCAATAATATTTAACCTGAATTGTGGATGTTGATTCAAAAATTTCATGCACACATCGTGAATTGATGCCTTGGTTTTCGTCTTTTTCTCCTGCGGTTCGTCTTACTCACATTGAACTCAATAAATAAAAAGGCGATGGTGTATGCTCATCATCGTTTTTTATGCCCTATCATGCACTTGTGAGTAACACGCTTTATGGAATTTCTGTGGAAATTGCGCGGCTACATGAAAATGTTTGCCCGGCGATATCTTATTGCCTTTATCGGGCTTCAAACGGTTGCACTGTTAAATTTGGTCCCGCCTTGGTTAATTGGTCGGATTGTCGATGCCATCAGTGATGAGACATTGACCCGACACTTTTTAATCATGCAGTTAGTGGGGATCCTTGGTGCCGTTTTTGCCATGTATGGTCTGAGGTATGTATGGCATAGCCAGCTTTACGGAGCATCGGTTGCGCTGACTCGAGTGATCCGCAGTAAATTATTTGCTCATTTAAGTGATTTATCACCTGTGTTTTATGCGCAGCACAGCCCGGGTGATGTCATGGCGCATGCGACCAATGATCTCAATGCTGTTGAACAAGCGGCAGGCGGTGGCGTGATGACAATGGTTGATTCCTTCATTGCCGGATTTACCGTGATTTTTGGGATGATTTTCGTTGTCAGCGGCCATTTAACGGCGGTGGCATTATTGCCATTCCCGTTATTGGTCTTGGTGACGCGCATGTACGGTAAGAATATTCAGAAATACTTTGGTCGTGCCCAAGGGGCTTTCTCGAACCTAAATGAAGAGGCGCGTGATACCGTTACGGGAATTGTGACGGTACGCTCGCATGCGTTGGGTCAGCGGCAGAAACAACGCTTTTCTAAAACGCTGGATGAAACTTTAGATGCCAACCTTGCGGTGGCGAAAGTGGATGCGTTGTTCGGTCCGACGATTCAGCTGATTTATGGTTCATCATTTGTGATCACCTTGGTGTATGGCGCATGGTTGATCAGCAAAGGTGATATTACGGTTGGGTTGTTTACCAGCTTCACCCTTTATCTCGCCCAGTTACTGGGGCCTTTCATGCAATTTGGCTGGCAGTTCAGTATCTTTCAGCGCGGCAATACTTCATGGCAACGGTTAGAAACATTGTTTGCACAGAAGCCGCAGGTTGAAGAAGGTGATTTGGTACTTGCTGCCGGAAGCACGGTCGATGTATCGGTCAAGATCAAGCAGTTTGCTTACCCACAGGCCGCCTATAATGCGCTTGAGGACATTGATCTGCAGATTCCGGCTGGCGGGCTTATCGGGATTACTGGCCCGACAGGCAGTGGAAAAAGCACCTTGTTCAGTTTGCTGTTAAGGCAATATGGGCTATCCGATGAGGCATCAACGATAACCATGGCGGGTCTTTCTACCGATGCGCTGACTTTTTCATCGCTACGCAGCAAAATGGCTTGGATGCCTCAAAAACCAATTCTGTTCTCGGGGTCGATTGCCGACAATATTGCCATGGGTAAACCTGATGCAACGCGTGAGGAAATTCTGTTTGTTGCTGACATGGCGGGTATCAAAGAGGAGATCGAGGCCATGAGTGACGGGTTCGATACCCCATTGAGCGAAAATGGTGGGAACTTATCCGGTGGTCAAAAGCAGCGTATTACCCTTGCTAGGGCGCTGTTAGTGGATGCCGATATTTTGTTGTTGGATGACCCATTCAGCGCACTCGATATGAAAACAGAAGCGCGGGTACGGCATAACCTCACCACCCATTATGGCCATAAAACCATGCTGTTAATTACTCAGCGATTGCCGAATTTACGCTATGCCGATCACATCGTGGTATTGGAACAAGGCAAAATATCAGAGCAGGGTAGCCACCAAATGCTATTGGCCAATCAAGGGTGGTATGCCACGGTGTATCACCGACAAAATCAGTTAGGCGCAAATCGCCCCACGTTAGTAAGCACAGAGCATACAGCAACAGAGATGGCAGGAGAATGCCATGCATAATCATCAGCCGACACACCCACAACAGCGCTCACTGTTTTTGCGTTTGCTGACCTACTCGCTGCCGCATAAAGCGCGATTTAGTACTGCTTTCATTATGCTCGCCGTTGCTGTCGGGGCGGAAATGACAATTCCCTGGCTGGCGAAAGTGATCATTGATGAAGTCATTGTGCCACAGCATTTTGAATGGCGAACTTTAGGCTTACTCAGTGGCTCAGTGTTTGCGCTGTACGTTTTTTCTGCCGGATTTCAGTACCTTCAGGCCTTTGCGTTTCGACACGGGGCATTATTGGTGGTCAATGATGTCAGGCAACAGCTGTTTGATCATATTATTGCCTTACCAATCCGCAAATTTGATAACTTGCCGTCTGGTAAATTGGTGTCATACCTGACCAATGATACCGAAGCGTTGCGTGATATGTTTGTTTCGACGGTACCGACCATATTGCAAGGTAGTTTACGTTTAATTGGTATCTTTATTGCGATTGCGTTGCTGGACTGGCGCCTGATGATATTGAGTTTGGTGTTGATCCCGGTGTTGCTGCTCACCATGCATGGCTATCGTAAAGTTTCGATGCCGATATTTGATGGTATTCGCCAGCAGGTCAGCAATATCAACAACCAGATCAATGAGTCGCTACAAGGGATGGCATTGATCCAAGCATTTCGACAAGAAACAGCATTTAAAGACAAGTTTGAGCAAAGCAATCAGAGCTGGTTTATGTTTCGGACCCGTTCTATAGCCATTGATAGCTTGATGCTCGCACCGTTTACTCGATTGGTGGGTGGCCTTGCGACAATCGCTATTGTTGGCTGGTTTGGTCAGGCCTCGCTGACGGCGGTACTGGAGATCGGCACCTTGTATGCGTTTCTGAATTACATTGAACGTTTTTTCGAACCGTTCAGAATGCTTTCAATGGAGCTGCGTAAACTGCAAGTGGCGTCGGCATCTGCGAAACGTATATTTGAATTGTTGGATGAACACACTGAACAAAACACGCCGTCAACCGAGTTTGTTCCGCTGGCAAGTGATAAAGACATTGAGTTCCGTAACGTGAGTTTTGGTTACGAAGCAGGGCGGAATGCACTGTCGAATATCAGCTTTACTGCGCAAGGTGGAAAATTTACCGCGATTGTTGGTCACAGTGGCAGTGGGAAAAGTTCATTGATCAATGTGTTGATGCGCTTTTACCAACATCAAAGTGGCGAGATCCTGATCGGCGGTGAAAAAATAGAATCCTTGCCAGAAGCGCAGTTACGCCGCTTGATGGGTCTGGTTTCCCAAGACCCGTACCTGTTCAATGGATCGCTGTTGGATAATATTGATTTATCGCATCGTGAGCCGAATCTTGCGGTCGCGATGGAAGCGGCGAAGAAAGTGAAAGCCTCGACCTTTATTGAACGCTTACCAAATGGTTATACGCATCAACCTGGTTTCGGCGGAGCCTTGCTCTCGGTAGGTGAGCGCCAGTTGTTGGCGCTAGCCCGTGCGCTGGCGCATGATCCGCACATCTTCTTGTTGGATGAAGCGACTGCCAATATCGACAGCGAGTCTGAAGAAGCGGTTAAAGCGGCATTGGCGAATATCCAGCGTGGACGTACTGTGATTGCGGTTGCCCACCGTTTATCTACTATCAGAAATGCCGATCATATCTTGGTGATGAGCAAAGGACAGATAGTTCAGCAAGGCACACATGATGAGCTGGTGGGGGTACTGGGTGAATACCGCGAGTTATACCTGGCGCAGAAAGCCAAAGAAGAAACGGAGCATGAAAATAATCACCTTGGGTTGGTCACGGCCTCTGTCAGTGAGTAGATAACTAAATGCATGCCGCTAGTGATAGCGGCATTTTTTCTCTATTCAGAACCATATTATCGAGTTGTTAGGTCTATATACTACTACCCGTATTACACTCGAGATTTATTCTGTATTTATAACGCGAACATTTTAAAAATAATTATTTTTTGATTATAAAAAAGTCACCCGTTGGCATAATACTCTGGTGAATTTAAATATGAGTATTTTCGGAATGTTAATACTCATGCTGATATCAGCAGTTGAAATTATTTGAAAAAAATTAAAATCATAAGCAAGCCTTTAAAAACAACTACTTACATTGTTTGGTCGAGGTGAAGTTAGTTGTCGATCACTATTTTGTAATGTTGTCCTATTATGTAAATCGTTTTAAAAATATAATGATAATTATAAAAAAATAAAAGCATTTAGTTCTTATGTGTACACTCTCAATTAATTAAAAAATATTTAAAACTATATTGTCTCGACATTAAACCCAAAACAAATAGAGAGAATACATGAGTGAAATAAACAAGGCATTAGTTGATGAGTATCGTTCACGAGGATACAAAGACGATATGCTTCCAAAGTTAGCAGAAAAAAGAACATGGAGTGCTTTTAACTATTTTACCCTGTGGCAGGGCTCTGTTCATAACATTCCTAGCTATATCGCTGTCGGTGGCTTACTTACGCTAGGATTAAGTACGTTTAGTCTGATGACAGCTATTATCATTAGTAGCTTAGTGATTGCTGCAGCAATGGTATTCAATGGTCTTGCCGGGTCAAAATATGGGATCCCTTTTGCAATGTTATTGCGTGGTTCATATGGGGTGAAAGGTGCTTTATTACCGGGAACCCTGCGTGGTGGTGTGGCTTCCATTATGTGGTTCGGTATTATGAATACGGCTGGCACTGGGGCGATGCTAATTGTAATCGCGAAGTTCTGGCCAGGTTTCCTTGAAATTGGTGGCGATGCTAATATTCTTGGACTGAGTGTACCCTCTATGTTGGCTTTCTTGTTTTTTTGGGCCATAAACATGGTTATCGCCTTCTACGGTGGCGATGTGCTAAATAAGTTTACCGCTATACTCAATCCATTGATTTGGGTTGTATTTGGTGGCTTAGCTATTTGGGCTGTTTACCATGCAGGTTTAAGTAATATTTTCAGTTACGTGCCAGAGCAGGTTCAAAAAGAGGGCAGTGGCTTCTTTAAATTCTTCATTATTATTAATTCATTGGTTGCGGTATGGGCCTGCCCCGCGGTAGGGAACTGTGACTTTACTCAATACGCGAAAAGTACCGATGCACAAGCAAAAGGACAGACTCTGGGATTTTTTGTTGCCTATACACTGTTTGCGATTACCAGCGTCATGATTCTAGCTGGTGCGAGTATCCATTACGGTGTTGATACCTGGAATGTGCTTGATATCGTCAGCAAATTTGACGGTTGGTTTGTACCTGTTTTTGCTGGGATTGTGATATTGATGACCACAATTTCAACCAATGCGACAGCTAATATCATTCCTGCGGGCTATCAGGTGGTCGCACTGTTCCCTAAATTGACCTACCGTCAGGGGGTTATGATTGCGGGTGTGATCAGTGTGATTATTTGTCCATGGAAACTGATGGAAAGCCAAGACAGTCTATTTATGTTCCTGAACATTATTGGTGCAATGCTTGGGCCAGTATTGGGTGTGATGTTAGCCCATTATTTTGTGATCATGAAAGGCAATATTGATCTTGAAACATTGTATACCAAACCCGGGCAATATAATTACTTTAAAAATGGTTATAACTCATTAGCTTTTGCCGTCACACTTATTGCGGGTATTGCGGCTATCATTGGTGAATTTATTCCTGCTCTAAAGCCGTTGTCTCAAGTATCTTGGTTTACTGGTGTGCTGACCGCTTTCTTCCTGTACGCATTTTTAACTAAACGTCAGTTAGCGAAGCAGCATAACGATCTTGAAACAGCTGCAGCAGATTAATTTAGCTTGAATTATTTATATAAGAATAAGATACAAGGATATGATCATGAGACATATAGAACATCATTCATGGTTTGAAGATAAAAGTGCCATTGATGGCAACATAATTGACACTTTGACGACAGCGGTTGCCATCCATAATGGCCAGTTTAAGCAACGTTATCCTGCAGAGTATGAATATGGTAAAGCGATATGTACCAAGATTGGTGGGATCATCAATACGGCGGTAGTGACTGATAATTCAGCCAATAAACTTAATAACTGTTCGTTAAATGCGGTCGGGCTCGTAACCCGCCAGCCGACTCATTTAGTTGAAGCTGATGCGAGTGCAATATTGAGGAACCGCGACTATTTTTTTTGGAGTCGTTATGTTCAGCCTGTGGCTGATCAGATTACCTATATATCGCATTATCTTGATTTGAAATTAGAAGAGAGTGAATATTGTCTTGATTCATTAGAGGGCAGCTCTTGGTACCCGGTGGATCAAGGTAATATCTGCCAGAGTGAGGCATACAGTCAGATGAATGAGTATGCGGATGGAACTCGCTTTGTTGTCGGAGTCGGGTTGATGGAAGATTTGATCCGCGATAACAGTCATTATTTATATGCGGAAAAAATTAATGGTAATCTGATTTTTATCGATGGGCAGACAAATATGTTCAGTGATTTAGAGCCTACATTTTACTCTGATTCTTTTGATTTCAGCCATATAAACATTCCGCTCGTGACGGGGATGATGTTTTTGGCCGTGATCCTGCAGTAATAGATAAAGTCTATATTATAGTTCGCTTCTTATTAAATGTATTATCGTATTGTACGATGATATGCGTACTATTAACGTCACTTTGTTATCATACAAAGTGACGTTTTATTTTTGATTTTAATCATAGAAGCTAAGAATGCTTAGATTGTATAAATCATTTTAAAAATATAATTACAACTATCAAAATAATAATCGAATTTATTCTTGTGTGTATGTTCTCAACTATTTTAATAATGTTTGGTTTTATAGTGATTAAACATTAACACCAACATTATTATAGAGGGAACTAAATGAGTAAAATAACTAAGGCGTTAATAGACGAGTATCGTGGGCGGGGGTATAACGATGATTTATTGCCTAAGCCAGAAGAAAGCCGTACCTGGAATGCACTGAATTATTTTACGCTTTGGCAGGGTTCAGTACACAATGTTCCAAATTATGTCGCTGTCGGTGGTTTTTTTATGCTTGGACTCAGTCCATTTGGCATTATGAGTGCGATATTGTTTAGTGGCTTGGTAATTGCTTTTATTATGATTTTTAATGGCGCAGCCGGATCGAAATATGGTGTTCCATTTTCGATGTTGCTTCGTGCGTCATATGGCGTAAAAGGCGCATTATTCCCCGGAATATTGAGGGGAGGAATTGCAGCCATAATGTGGTTTGGCCTACAAAATTATGCAGGCTCTATTGCCCTGCTAATCATTATCGCAAAAATTTGGCCTGAATTTATGTCCATTGGTGGTGATTGGTCGATGCTGGGAATTAATGCCCCCGGCCTCATTGCTTTCCTTTTGTTTTGGGCGCTAAATATGTTGATTGGACTCGGTGGAGGAAGTATTCTCAACCGGTTCACCGCAATTCTAAATCCATGTATTTACATTGTTTTTGGCGGTATGGCGATTTGGTCTGTCTATCTGGTTGGCATGGATAGCATTATGGCGTATGTCCCCGCTCAGTTGCAGAATACAGAGGCTGGATTTTTTGAATTTATCATTGTGATTAATGCCATTGTTGCTGTCTGGGCCGCTCCAGCGGTAAGTGCATCAGACTTTACTCAGAATGCGCGTAGTTTCCGTGCGCAGGCTACTGGTCAGTTAGCTGGGTTGGTGATCGCTTACTTACTGTTTGCTGTATCGAGTGTCTGTGTGCTGGCTGGTGCGAGTATCCATTTTGGTACCGATACATGGAATGTCCTTGATATTATCGCCAAGTGGGACAGCCTGTTTTTAATCTTATTTGCGGGTATTGTTGTATTAATGACGACAATATCAACCAATGCCACGGGTAATATCATCCCTGCGGGTTATCAGATCGTATCAGTTTTCCCTAAGCTTAATTATCGTCAGGGGGTTATGATTGCAGGTGTTATTAGTGTGATTATTTGCCCTTGGAAGTTAATGGAAAACCAAGATAGTATCTTTCTATTTTTGAACACGATAGGTGGTATTTTAGGTCCTGTTATTGGTGTTATGCTTGGACATTATTTCTTTGTGATCAATCAAAACATTAAACTTGACTCATTATATGTGTCTCGTGATAGTTTTAATTTTTATAAGAATGGCATTAATTCAATTGCATTTTATGCCACGGTTATTGCTTGTATATTATCCCTTGGTGGACAGTATATCCCTGCACTCGAATTGCTAAACAAAATATCATGGTTTACAGGGGTTATCGCGGCTTTCTCAATTTATGTCACAATGATGAAAATTGATGAAAAACGTCATCCCGATCTATACCTATCATTCCGCTAAAACGGATTTAATTAATAATATAAAAATATTAATAACGTGGAGTAATAAAAATGACCTACAACTGCATAATCCAAAATGGTACTGTCATTCTTGATAACGGCACACTACAAGCTGATGTGGCAATTAAAGACGGTGTGATCGCTGCAATCGGTCAAGGTCTGACCGGGGCTGATGAGTATATTGATGCAACGGGGTTAATTGTTTCCCCTGGTATGGTTGATGGGCATGTCCATATTACTGAGCCAGGCGGCCATCGCAGCGAGTGGGAAGGGTATGAAACCGCAACAAAAGCTGCGGCGAAAGGTGGGGTAACAACGTGCGTTGAAATGCCACTTAATCAAATTCCAGCCACGATTGACCGTGATTCACTGCATATCAAATATGAAGCCGGTAAAGGAAAACTAAGCGTTGATGTAGCAACACTCGGTGGGCTTGTGCCTCATAATATTGACCGACTTCATGAGCTAGCAGAAGAAGGTGTTGTGGGTTATAAATGCTTCCTGTCTACCTGTGGTACACCTGATCCAGAATCCGGTGATTTCTGCAATGTTGATGACTATGACCTTTATATGGGTATGAAGGAGTTGGCACGTCTGGGTAAAGTGCTAACGATGCATGCTGAAAATGCGTTGATCTGTGATCGCTTAGGTAAGCAAGCTGTTGCGGAAGGCAATTTGACCGCCAAAGACTATGTTGCTTCACGTCCTGTGTTTGCAGAAGTTGAAGCCGTGCGCCGTGCATTGTTCTTAGCAAAAGAGACTGGCTGTCAGTTGCATTTCTGTCACCTGAGTAGCCCGGAAGCGGTAGAGGAAGTGACTAAAGCGCGTAAGCAGGGACAGAATGTTACCTGTGAATCTTGTGGGCACTATTTTGCGCTTGACGAAGATCAATTTGAAGAAATTGGCACGCGTGCGAAATGTTCTCCTCCTATTCGTAATAAAGACAATCAAGATCGCTTATGGGCTAAATTATTGGCGGGTGAAATTGACTTTATTACTTCCGACCATTCACCTTGCACGCCAGATTTAAAAGAAGGCGGCATTTTTGATGCTTGGGGTGGGATTTCATCGCTACAGAATAGTGTTGATATTATGTTCGATGAAGGGGTTCAGAAGCGCGGTATGCCATTGACGATGTTTGCCAAGTTGATTGCAAGTAATCCTGCAGATTTGTTCGGTCTAACGAACAAAGGACGCATCGCTGTGGGTAAAGACGCGGACATTATTTTGATACAACCTAATTCAGCATACACACTTCAGGCATCGGATCTTGAGTATCGTAACAAGTTTAGTGCGTATGAAGGCCGTACAATTGGGGCTCAAATTGCGAAGACGATCCTAAGAGGGGAAGTGGTGTACGATTTGAATGGCGGCGTTATCAAGCCATTCCAAGGTTCCTTTGTGACTGTATAATTGAATACCTAGTTCATTTCCAGATTAGTCATTAGTTCTGTTAACGCCACTTCGTTATCATGCGAAGTGGCGTTTTTTATTTTCAACATTCAAAACACACAAAGAATAACAAATAAAATTAATTAGTCTTATTGCGATTGTTTGAAAAAAATCACTAGAAGATTAAGTGTGCGCATTGTCATGTTATTGATTCCTGAAATTTGGTTTTATTAGCACATAAAATAAGGCGTTAATAATAAGACTTTTAATTTTTATTTTAGTAATCCAAGCATATTAACCTTTAAAAAATTTCATCTTCATTCAATTAAGGAATCTAATTATGTCAGTATTGACGATTGAGCCGTTAACGAAAGAAGCATTTGAACCTTTTGGTGATGTGCTTGAAATTGAGAATTCAGAGTATTTTTTTATTAATAATAAATCAGGGCAACGCTACCATGGATTAGCCGCGGTAGAGGTTGATGATGAAGCAAAGCCATTGATTAGCATAGTCAGATCGGCAGGGTTTACCTCGTCTCTAACCTTTGATTTACTTGAGAAACATCCGATTGGAAGCCAAGCATTTTTCCCGCTAAAAGGCGAGAAATTTATTGTTATTGTGGCCGAAGGTGAGGATGAGATTGATGAGTCAACGTTAAGAGTCTTTGTGACTGATGGTAATCAAGGCGTCAATTACCGAAAAAATATTTGGCACTATTTATTATTTGCATGGAATAAAGAAACAGATTTTCTCACTATTGATCGTGCCGGTGATGATAACTGTATTGTTAAAACATTATCGAAAGAATACACCATCAATTTATAAATAAATTAAAGAATGATAAGCAGCTTGGTATTCGTACCAGAGTAGGCTTGTCTGTATAAAGACTAGGAGCAATAACATGGCAAAAATGCGAGCAATTGAAGCCGCGGTATTAATTCTGCGCAAAGAAGGTGTTGATACGGCTTTTGGTGTGCCGGGTGCAGCAATTAACCCATTATATGCTGCGATGAAAAAGTTGGGTGGTATTGATCATATTCTTGCCCGTCATGTTGAAGGTGCTTCACACATGGCAGAAGGTTATACCCGTACACTGCCTGGTAATATCGGCGTGTGTCTTGGTACGTCAGGCCCTGCGGGGACGGATATGATCACAGGATTGTATTCGGCATCTGCGGACTCAACCCCGATTTTGTGCATTACTGGTCAGGCCCCTGTTGCCAAGCTGCATAAAGAAGATTTCCAAGCGGTTGATATTGAATCAATCGCTAAGCCTGTGACTAAGATGGCAGTGACTATCCGTGAGGCTGGCCAGCTTCCGGGTACGTTCCAAAAAGCCTTCTATGAGATGCGTTCTGGCCGTCCTGGCCCGGTTTTGCTTGATCTGCCCTTTGATGTGCAGATGGCTGAAATTGAATTTGATATTGATATGTATGAGCCAATGGCTCCGTCTATGCCATCAGCAACCCGCGCGCAGGCAGAGCGTGCATTGGCCATGTTGAATGAAGCGGATAAGCCTCTGTTGGTTGCGGGTGGCGGCATCATCAATGCCGATGCGGCGGCACTGTTTAAAGAGTTTGCTGAGCTGGTGAATGTCCCGGTTATTCAGACGTTGCGAGGTTGGGGCGTATTGTCCGATGAGCATCCACTGATGAGCGGCCGTATGGGATGTCAGGCAAATCACCGTTGTGGTAACGCGACCTATCTTGAGTCTGATTTTGTCTTTGGTATTGGTAACCGTTGGGCAAACCGTCATACCGGTGCGCTTGAAACCTATACCAAGGGCCGTAAGTTTATCCATGTGGATATAGAACCAACCCAAATCGGTCGTGTATTTGCGCCTGATCTCGGTATTGCATCTGATGCAGGTAAAGCACTGGCATTGTTTGTCGAGGTGGCGAAAGAGATGAAGGCGAAGGGGGATCTTAAAGATCGCCGTGAGTGGGTAGATGCATGTGCTGAGCGTAAGCGTACGATGTTGCGCCGTGAAGATTTCGATTGTACCCCGATTAAACCTCAGCGTATTTATCACGAAATGAATAAGGCTTTTGGCCCTGAAACCCGTTATGTCTCTACCATTGGTTTGGCTCAGATTGCAGCAAACCAATTCCTCCATGTTCACCAGCCGCGCCATTGGATCAACGCCTGCCAAGCGGGTCCATTGGGCTGGACAATGCCAGCAGCGCTGGGGGTTGTTAAAGCCGACCCAAGTAAGCCGGTTGTTGCTATTTCAGGTGATTATGATTTTCAGTTCATGGTTGAAGAGCTGGCGGTTGGTGCCCAATTTAATTTGCCGTATGTCCATGTGCTGATTAACAACGCTTACCTTGGCTTGATCCGTCAGTCGCAGCGAGCCTTTGATATTGATTATTGCGTGCAGCTGTCTTTCGAAAACCAAAATGCGCCTGAAGTTCAGGAATACGGTGTGGATCATAAGCGCGTGGTTGAAGGGCTGGGCTGTAAAGCTATTCGCGTGTTTGAGCCAGAGGAAATCGCTCCAGCATTGGCGCAGGCAAAAGAGTGGGTACAGCAGTACAAGGTACCCGTCGTTGTCGAAGTCATGACAGAGCGTGTGACGAATATTGCGATGGGGCCAGATATCGACAAAGTGACCGAATTCGAAGACATCATGGATCTTTAAGTTGGCGCTATAGATTGGAACTTTAAATTGGTGCTTTAAGTTGGAATTCTACGTTATGTCTTTAGCACCTTGAACTTTTCAGAATTAGCCGTGGTCTCGGCCACGGCATTAAGGAGTATGTATGCCAAAACTCGCAGCAAACTTATCGATGTTGTTTACCGAATTGGATTTTATGTCACGGTTTAACGCGGCGTCACAAGCCGGATTTCGTGGTGTTGAGTATCTGTTTCCTTATGATTTTCCAGCCGCTGATATCGCACATGCACTGCAAACGAACGGGCTGACTCAGGTGCTGTTTAATTTGCCTGCCGGAGACTGGGCGGCGGGGGAGCGAGGAATTGCTTGTTTGCCTGATCGCGTTGAAGAATTTCGTGCTGGTGTCGCGAAAGCCATTGACTATGCCAAGGTACTCGGCTGCACGCAAGTTAACTGTCTGGCGGGGATCAAGCCGGATCATATCAGTACTGGTGATGCATTCCGTGTGCTCGTCGATAACCTGAAATTTGCTGCCGCTGAGCTTGAGCAAGCGGGTATCAGTTTGGTTGTTGAAGCGATCAATACCCGCGATATTCCAGGCTTCTTTGTGTCGAATACAACCATGGCTCGGGAACTCATTGAGTGTGTTAGCTCCGATAATTTGCGCTATCAGTATGACATTTACCATATGCAGATTATGGAAGGCGATATCGCAAATACACTGGCGACACATCAAGCCAGTATTGGTCATGTGCAATTGGCTGATAACCCTGGCCGACATGAGCCAGGCACGGGTGAGCTGAACTACCCATTTTTACTGTCGCATCTAGATAGCATCGGATATACCGGTTGGGTCGGGTGTGAATATGTACCAGCAAACGGTACGCAAGCTGGTCTTGGCTGGCTAAAAGACATGAATTTAATTTAGGTTAGGGAGAACAATATATGAAAAATATCGGATTTATCGGCACTGGGATCATGGGTAAGCCGATGGCAAAAAATCTTCAGGATGCAGGTTATACCTTATATTTCTCGGAGCATTTTGAACCTGTACCCGCTGATTTACTGGGTGATAATGGCTTTGCATACCCAACCCCAGCAGCCGTTGCAGAAGCCGCTGACGTGATCATCACCATGGTGCCGGATACCCCGCATGTGGAAGAGGTATTGTTCTCTGATATTGGTGTCGCAAAAGGATTGGCTGCAGGTAAAATTGTGGTTGATATGAGTTCTATCTCGCCAATGGCGACCAAAGATTTCGCTGCTAACGTTGAAGCGCTAGGCGCATGGTATATTGATGCACCAGTCTCTGGTGGTGAAGTGGGGGCAAAAGCTGGGACCCTCTCCATCATGGCGGGTGGCCGTGATGATATTTTTGATCAAGTGAAGCCATTACTTGAAGTGATGGGACAAAATATCACTCTGGTTGGTGGCAATGGTGACGGCCAGACCTGTAAGGTTGCCAATCAGATCATAGTGGCGCTGAATATTGAAGCTGTTGGTGAAGCTCTGTTGTTTGCATCAAAGGCAGGGGCTAATCCGGCTAAGATCCGTGAAGCATTGATGGGGGGCTTTGCATCATCAAAAATCCTTGAAGTTCACGGTGAGCGGATGGTGAAAGGGACGTTTGAGCCCGGATTCCGTATTCAACTGCATCAGAAGGATCTGAATTTGGCTCTAACGGGTGCCCGTGAACTTAAGCTGAATTTGCCTAATACTGCCACAGCTCAAGAGCTGTTTAATACTTGTGCGGCACTTGATGGCAGCGGCTGGGATCATTCGGCCATGATCAAAGCCCTTGAGCACATGAGTAACCACTGTATTCGTGACTGATTACGTGCTCCATAAATGAAAATGGCCCGCTTAGCGGGCCATTTTTATAGGTATTTAATGTATCGGTGTTCAACGTAAAAAAGAGTATCAGTAATACTGCATTGCTGCAGCCACGGCTTCGCCGGTATGGATCTTCGCTTTATAGCGCAATAGTACTGCCTCCAGTGCCGCAAGCGTATGTAACACCGCTTCTTGACGGGCGTTATAACCCATTGTACCGATGCGCCATATTTTGCCTTGTAATGGACCAAACGAGGTGCCGATCTCAATACCAAAGCGGGTTAATAATTCACGGCGTACCGATTCACCATCGACATTGTTAGGAATATAGACACCGACGACATTATTCATCTTGTAATCTTGATCACCGAACAGTGACAGCCCCATCGCTTGAAGGCCCGCCGCCATGGCGTTACCCGCTTGCTGATGACGCGCAATGACATGATCGGGGCCTTCTTCGAGAAATAGTCGGGCACATTCACGGGCGGCATAAAGCATTGATGTCGCTTCGGTATGGTGATTAAGCCGTTCCTCTCCCCAATAATCCAGAATCATCGGTAAGTCGAAATAGTTGGACTGGATCATCACTTCATCGCCGTCAGTATGATGCAGCGCTCGGATCCCTTTTTCGACATGCTTGCGACGATTGATTTGTTCGACAAACTGCGGGCTTAAGGTGAGTGGCGCGCTACCTGATGGGCCGCCGAGGCATTTTTGTAGTCCGACAGAAACGGCATCGAGGTGCCACTCATCAACGAGGAGTGTATTTCCCGCGACTGATGCGGTGGCATCACAGTAGAACAGTACGCCATGACGGCGGCAAATCTCACCAATTTCTGCCAGTGGCTGGTTCATCGTGGTTGATGTATCCCCTTGCACGGTGGCGAGTACTTTGGGTTTGACTTGGCGGATAGCATCTTCGATCCGTTGCGGGTCACACACTGTTCCCCATTCAACGTCGATGGTGGTGATATCAGCCCCCGTCCGCTGAGCGATTTCACAGAGCAGATGACCAAAACGACCAATGACGGGAATTAATATTTTGTCACCGGGCTGCAATATTGAGACCAGTACCGCTTCAATGCCTGCGCGGGCAGTTCCGTCAATGAGTAATGTAGCGGGGTTAGCGGTGTGGAAGACTTGTTGGTATAAGCGCTGAGTTTGGCGCATATACTCGGTCATAACCGGATCATACTGACCGATCAATTGGCTGGAAATCGCCTGATGTACACGGGGATAGGCATTGATGGGCCCCGGTCCCATTAATAAACGCTGTGGCGGATTTAAGGTTTCAAACAGGTCATAGTGTTGCATTGGGTGCTTGCTCCTTGGGAAGATACCATGTCCATGAAATGTGGCCTGTTACAGTCGGTGATTACGTGGAGATCTGGTGTGTTGAGTTTTGTTTATTGGATATCAGGCTTATCGGGTGATGAGTCAAATCACTGGATCACCAAGATACGTTGACTATAACGGTGTATTAGCCAAAATCATTGATACAGACAGGGAATTACGCTTTATTTAAAAGAATTTGATAGTAAGCGGTATATTGTAAAGCGAGTATGATGCGAAAGTTTGGGGAACTAGAGATCAAGGTATAAAGCTCGATAGACAAACGCCCGGTCAGCCAGGCGCCTGTCTATGATTGACTTAAATCTCAACGTCGCGATTACAGTCTTTGGAATAGATATAACTAAATGCTTCATTGCGTCCTGCGGCATAACATGCTTGAGGCGAATATGCAGCCATAAAGAGGTAATCTCCTTTTTTGACGGGTACCCAGTTATTATCAAAGTTGTAAACACCTTCACCGGTTAAGATCAGGGCACCGTGCTCCTGTACATGCGTTTCAATGTAGCCATGGCAAGCGCCGGGTTTAAAGGTCAGCACGTGGAAGTTCATATCAAAGCCCAAATCTGTTGGCAGTAGATCTTCAACGATCACATCTGTCATGCCTTCGTAGTGGATTTTTTCGAGCTTGTCGCGGTGGTTGATCACTAATCGTGGGGAATGCCCATCAATTGCTTTGTATCTGCGTTTATACAGAAAAGCCTGACTGGCTTCACCTTGGTTGGTATTTTCCAAGAACAGTTTGACGCCTGGTGGGCAATAAATATAGCCTCCCGCCGTTAAGGTTGAGCGAGTACTGTCAGCTTCAACAATTACTTGTCCACTGACCACATAGAAAAAGGTTTCAACGCCTTCATCACCAAAGCCACAACGGTTATTGCCACCGTCATGCAGGGTGATGAGGTAATCAACAAAGCTGGCACCCAGCTTAGGTGAAGACAAAATGGTAATGTCACACTGTTCAAATCCAGGCAAGGTATTTTTTACCAAACCGTCAGGGGGTAATACGGCAAAATTGTCTTTTTTAATAATAGCGCGGGACTCCAGTAGCCCTGAAACATAACCCGTATTATTGTTTAAATAACCCATGTTCAACCTCTAAATAGATGACAACTTGACAGTAATATTGAATCAAGTTCATTTGAAATAAACTGAAAGTAATTGCAAGTACAATAAGATGTATTTTAGAACTGAAATATAATCAAATTGTGATCTGGTTATCTAAATGTTTACTGTTTTGATTAATTATAAGCTAACAGATTCATTGGATAAAAATGTTTCATAAAAGCATAAATCACACATTGCCGATAGACATAAAATGTCACTGTTAATACTGTAAATATTATTATTTTTTGTATTGGCTGAATTTATGAAGGTATTCCGTTTAGCCATTTATTATGACTAAGGACAAAAATAAGATGAATAAGAAACGTATTGTAATTGCACTTGGTGGTAACGCGATGCTTAAGCGTGGTGAAGTGCTGTCGGTGGATAACCAACTGAAGAATATTAACCAAGCCGCAGCGTTGATCAATCAATTGCAAGACGAATACAGTATTACGCTGGTACATGGCAATGGTCCACAAGTTGGATTGCTAGCGTTACAAAACCTGAACTACACAGACGTGCCAGCGTACCCTTTGGATGTGCTGGTGGCAGAAACACAGGGTATGCTCGGTTACTTACTCACGCAATCGCTTCAACAGCATGGGCTAGAGAAAGTGAGCTGTTTGCTGACTCGAGTAGAGGTTGAAGCGACGGATCCAGCGTTTAGCCAACCTAGCAAGTTTATCGGACCAGTTTATTCACCAGAGCAGCGGGCCGATCTAGAAAGTCAGTATGGGTGGCAATTGAAGGCTGATGGTGGCTATATTCGTCGTGTTGTGCCATCACCCCGTCCAGTACAGGTTGTTGAGGCACAAGAGATTTCAACGTTGCTCGCCTTGGGTAATACCGTAATCTGTTGCGGTGGAGGTGGTATGCCGGTGGTGCAACAACCACAAGGGTATCAGGGGGTTGAGGCGGTTATTGATAAAGATTTGGTGGCAGCGATGCTGGCAGAGCAGCTCAAGGCGGATTATCTGTTGATCCTCACCGATGCTGATGCGGTGTATACCGATTGGGGTACGCCTGATCAGCGTGCTTTGCGTGATGTTACGGTTGAGCAGTTACGTCCCTTTGCGGTGCCTGATGGCGCGATGGGACCCAAGGCAGAAGCGGTGATTCAGTTTGTGGAGCGCACAGGCAATATCGCCTTTATTGGATCATTGCAGGATGTGGAGCACATTCTGACAGGGGAAAAAGGCACCTGTATCAGGCCTGTGCCAGCTTTTTCCCCTGAGGCATTACAGCTAGTTTAATACCGCATTTGATACGGCATTTGGCTGAGTGTGCGGTTGGTCAATATTTTTCAGAAAACCTTGGATTATTGGGTCGTTCGTATTGAATAGCTCGATGATCCATTGGGTTACTTTCCCAGAGGAGTCGATACGCCAGCCCAGAGATAATGGGGATGGGGTTCGGCTCCATTGTACTTTTCGCTCAACCAACTTGCCTTCCTTAATTAGAGGTTGAGCAAGATTATGTGGGAGGAAACCAATACCTGCTCCATTTATATGGCAGGCTGTTTTGGTTGATAGGTCTGGCACCTTGATTTCCTTTTGGTCTCGCAATAACCAGGCCGTCCGTTTATTAATATGTTGAGAAGTATCTTCGATATTAATCGCGGGATGGTGACGCAGTTGTGATTCTTTCAATGGTCCATCAAGTACGGCAAGCGGGTGATCCGGTGACAGTATGAAGTTCCAGCTCAGCTTACCTAAAGGAGTGGTCTTGATGGTGTGATCAATCGTATCAAGTCCTGGAACGCCAATCGCAAGGTGGTAATCATTATTTAGCAGGTCATCCCATACCCCCATGTAAACGGCATTAGAAATATTGATTTGGGTAAAGGGGAATGCCTGATGCAACGCAAGGATTAATCCTGAAACCGCTTCTTCATTGAATAGTAGGTTATTGATTACAATATTAACTTTGCGCTCAATGCCATCGGCAATTTGTTGTAGCTCGTCAGGGATGGCATTCATCCAGTCCAGCCATTTATAACAGTGGCTGAGTAGGTGCTCGCCCGCTTCTGTTAGCTGTACACTTCGTGTTGTACGGCTGAACAGTTGGGTGTTCATATCCTCTTCTAGTACTTTTATCCGGTAGCTGATGGCGGCTGGTGTTTTATGCAGAGCTTCTGCGGCTTTAGAAAAATTGGAGTACTCTGCAACTTTCATGAATGAGCGGATAGTTTCCTTATCGAGCATTACCTTTCCTTAATAACAACCTAATCAATATCTAAATGGTGTTATATAACAGGTTAAGGCGAAATACATTGATCGTGATTATGAATAGGTATACTTCATTGGTATTAGTGTGAAAACTTATTTTATAATCCGGATGTTATTATTAATATTGATTTAATAATCATTGTCTTGTTTGTTTTTTGAATTGCTGCTTGTTAATGCTAATTAAACGATGCTGTCTTGATTTTTGAAAAAAATATAACAATAAAACCACTGTGATATTGCTCAACTTTCATTACTTACAGTTGTAATAATCTTATTTCAAAGTGAACAGGTGATCATTTTTATCCGCTCTATATCAAACAAATATAAATCGGTGAGTTAAATACATTTAAGGATTAACAAGGTGGTAATCCATGATCCAAGCATTTATTAAAAAGGGAAGCTTTCAAGACTCAGTTAGCTTAATGCTAATTTCTAGACAGTTAAGCCAGTGTGAGAGTGTCGATGAAGTCTCTGTCATGATGGGCACCCCTGCGAACAAAGCATTGTTGGACTCGACCGGGTTATGGCACCCGATGTTTGATGAGGCAACGCCAAATGATATTTGTGTGGCCATTCGACCTTTATCAGCAGCCAATGATTTGACTGATGAGATAGCGGAACAATTGGAAGAAGCATTAAACAATATTGCGCAGTCAGGCTCTGATGGGCAGCGTTTAGTGACGGTTAGACGTTGGCAAACCGCATTGGCTAAGCAGCCAGACGCCAATCTCGCTTTGATTTCGGTGGCGGGTGAATATGCCGCCGACGTCGCGGATGAGGCGATAGATAATCAGCTTAATGTCATGCTTTTTTCTGACAATGTCAGCGTTGAAGATGAAGTCAGATTGAAAATGAAAGCCCGGGATAAAGGTTTGCTGGTTATGGGGCCTGATTGCGGTACTGCCATGGTGGCTGGTGCGCCTTTGGCGTTTGCCAATGTATTGCCTAAAGGTGTGATCAGTATTGTTGGCGCATCGGGAACCGGGATCCAAGAGCTGGCTTCTCAGATTTGCCTTGCCGGGCAGGGAATCAATCATGCAATTGGTCTCGGTGGGCGAGATTTGTCAGCTGCCGTAGGGGGGATCAGCGCGCTAGCCGCATTAGAGATGCTAGATCATGATGATGAAAGTGAAGTGATTGTATTTGTTTCTAAACCGCCATCACCACAAGTTGAGGAAGTCGTGATAGCAGCGATGAAAGCAATGGCGAAACCCGTTGTTGCCCTGTTCCTTGGAACACGTCGAACGTATCAGCGTGATGGCAATGTTTATTTTGCTAATAGTCTGGCTGAGGCCGGGCGACTAGCCGCTATGCTGGCTAATGTGCGTCATTATTGTCGAGATCGTCAGCCAATGGCCGATCGCTCAGTATTGGGTCTGTATACCGGTGGGACACTGGCGGCTGAAGCGGCCATGCTGTTGGCGGAACAACTGGGATTACACGTGGATGAGACTCATGAGCAGGGGATCATGTTGCATGAAGCAGGTCACCTGATTATCGATCTGGGTGATGATCATTATACCGTGGGTCGTCCACACCCCATGATTGACCCAACCACCCGAACGGTAGAAATCACCAAACGTGCGATTGACCTTACGGTAGGGGTGCTATTACTGGATGTTGTGATTGGCTTTGGCGCCACTGGCGATCCTGCCGCTGCGGTAGTCGATGCCGTTGAGACGGTACGTCGCTGTCGGGCAGAGCCTCTGCATGTTGTTGCGACGGTCACAGGGACAGATCAGGACCCACAACAGCGTTCGCTGCAAATTTCTGCTCTGGAACAAGCTGACATCATGGTGGTGAACACATTGGAAGAAGCCGTATTGCTGGCGGAAGCGATGATCACCGCGGTGCGTGCAAAAGCCGATGTACCATCAGCGCCTTTACTTCAGGGAGTGCAAGTGATTAACGCTGGGCTGAGAAGCTTTGCCGATGATCTGCAAACCGCGCAAATCCCCGTGGTGCATTATCAATGGGCACCCATTGCCGGCGGTAATCAGCTACTCGCCAGCTTATTAAAACACATGCAATAGGGAATGAGAGATATGTATTCATCAATCAACGATGCAAACAATGCAGTACTGGAAAAAATCAAAGATGCTCGCCCATTTTGGGTTGATGTTACCTTAGCCGGTGACGTGATCCCTTGGTTAAAAGAAGGGATGCACCTATTGCATGCGGGGCCTCAAATACAGTGGCCGGATATGACCGGGCCGATGAAGGGGGCGTGTATTAGTGCATGCCTGTATGAAGGCTGGGCCAAAACAGATGTTGAAGCGCAGGCATTATTGGAAGGCGGAAAGGTTACTTTCAGCCCTTGTCATCACCATCACGCCGTTGGACCGATGGGCGGAATAACCTCTGCGAACTTCCCGGTTATTGTGGTAAAGAACCAGACAGATGGTAATTACGCCTACTGCAATATGAATGAAGGTATCGGTAAGGTGATGCGCTTTGGGGCTTATGGTGAAGAAGTGCAACAGCGCCTGCATTGGATGCGCGAAGAGTTGATGCCCGTACTGAAACAGGCATTGGCTCAGACTGAAATGGGTATCGATTTGGGTGCTATTATGGCCCAAGGCGTAACCATGGGTGATGAATTCCACCAGCGTAATATTGCTACCACATCACTGTTATTACGTACATTGGCACCTAAAATCGCGCCGCTTAATGTGGATAAACATGTACTGACACGGGTATTCGAATTCCTCAGTATCACGGACCAATTCTTCCTGAATTTAGCGATGGCGTTCTGTAAATGTGCGATGGACGCAGGCGCCAGTGTACGTGCGGGCTCGATAGTGACAGCCATGACTCGTAATGGTAAAGAGTTTGGTATTCGTGTCAGCGGATTAGGCGATCAGTGGTTTACTGCACCAGTTAATACCCCTGAAGGACTGTATTTTACCGGTTATTCACAAGAACAGGCGAATACGGACATAGGTGACAGTGCCATTACTGAAACCTATGGTATCGGTGGTGCGGCTATGGTGGCAGCGCCGGGTGTAACGCGCTTTGTGGGTGTCGGTGGCGTTGATATCGCAATGGATATTTCAGAAGAGATGGCTGAGATCTATATGTCACAAAACTCGTTGCTGCAAATCCCATCATGGAATTTCCAGGGGGCGTGTCTAGGTCTGGATATTCGCAGTGTTGTCGAGACGGGTATTACTCCAATTATTAATACCGGTATCGCACATAAAGAAGCAGGGATTGGTCAGATAGGTGCCGGTACGGTCAGAGCGCCTCTGGCATGTTTTGAGAAAGCTCTGATGCAATTGGCCCAAGAGATGGGTATTGACGCTGCCGCATAAGTGAAAGGCGCGGCTCGAATGGGCTGCGCAAATTTTATAAAGGTGATCATGATGATCTATGGCGTGGAGGCGTACAGCCTGTCTGCCCCGATGACACCGGGTACACTTCGCTATGTAGGAAGTGGCTCCACGGCGATAAATTTTCTGACGGCAGATAACAACGTGCTGACAATCCATCGAAACGGAACGGGGATCAGTCCTTCGGGGTGGGTGGTTGATTCGACGGTGTTTGTTCGGTTATCTCATAGTGTGGATGAGTCGACTTCGATGGTGTTGGATGAGCAAGGCATGATCTTAGGGCGATTCCGACTTAATCGTGGTGATAACGGGGTGGATCTCAAGCTCCATCAGGGGCAACTGCCTACATTATTGGGATTAACGGCGGTACTGGCGGCACAAAACAGGGATACGGGGTTATACGGCTCGCTGCAACACATTGTGCAAGGTAACGATCTTACGCCATTTGCGTATTTTATGGCGCAGTTAGAGACGTGGTATACCGGTGGTATGCCACAATGGGATGGAATTATTGGTGGCGGCCCCGGATTGACACCAAGCCATGATGATATGCTGATCGGTATGTTATTTTGTGCCCATCGTCTGGCGTCGATACCCTTTGGCGCGAAATGCCTGCTACCGGCGACATTGCCGCTGGCAAAACTCACAACGTCAGTCAGTATGGGGTATTTGCAACAAGCTCGGGATGGTTATTTCTCAGCCCCGTTATTGAGTTTGCTGCTAACACCAACATCAGAGTTAACCACGTCAGTGGCACAATTTATCGGTCATGGTCACTTCTCCGGTGCGGATACCTTATTAGGCATCTGGTTGTTTATGGTATTCATGGATCAGAAAAAAACTATTTAAAGCGTTTAAAAAATAAAACAACGATAACTTGAAAAAATCATCAAATATTAGTGGGTTTCTGTTTGTCACAAAATAATATCGTACATTCGATAAGATGACGTTATTGGAATGCCCCCTGTCTGTGTTTGCCAGTGAAATAGTGCTTTATCATGGAGTAAATAAAATATGAACCTGTCCAAAGAACAGCTTCACCAGTTAATTAAAGCGAAAGTTATGCTAGCCGGATTATCAAATAGCCATGCTGATATCCTTGCGGATGTACTTGTTTTTGCCGATGCCCGAGGGGTTCATTCACACGGTGCTGTCAGGGTTGAGTACTATGCTGAACGGATTGCCAAAGGTGGAATAAATTGTCAGCCGCATTTTCAGTATGAAGAAACAGGGCCATGCAGTGCGGTGTTTGATGGCGATAATGCTGCTGGGCATGTGGTCGCGAAAAAAGCGATGGAGAAAGCCATTACCATGGCGACTGAGAAGGGCGTTGCGATTATTGGGGTGAAGCGGATGAGCCACAGTGGCGCATTAGGTTATTTCACCAAGCTAGCGGCAGATCAGGGGTTAGTGGCTATTTCAATGTGTCAGTCCGATCCGATGGTTGTCCCATTTGGCGGTAGTGAAGTGTATTATGGTACCAATCCTATCGCTTTTTCGGCACCCGGGCCGGATGGTAATATCGTCAACATTGATATGGCGACGACCATTCAGGCATGGGGTAAAATCCTGGATGCTCGTTCAAGAAATCAATCTATTCCAGACACTTGGGCTGTTGATGGTGACGGAAACCCAACCTCGGATCCCCATGCTGTACGTAGTTTATTGCCGATAGCCGGGCCGAAAGGATATGGCTTGATGATGATGGTGGATATTCTGTCGGGAATTTTGCTGGGTCTGCCTTTTGGCAAGCATGTTAGCTCAATGTATGACGATCTTTCTGTTGGGCGCGAGCTTGGTCAGCTCCATATTGTCATTAACCCGGCGTTCTTTACTTCATCCAGTCATTTTATTGATGCTATTGGTCAAACCATGTCTGAGTTAAATAGCATTAAACCTGCGTCTGGTTTTGAAAAGGTACTTTATCCTGGCCAGAATAGTGCGATGGCACAAGCTAACTCAGATGTAAACGGAATTGAAATTGTTGATGATGTTTATCACTATTTATGTTCAGACCATGTGTATATTAATTCTTATGATAATAAATCTGCATTTAATGAGTAGCGATAATTGAAGGCACGAAACAATGCATTGGCTAGTAAATGTAATATAAGATACACCGATAACGTTACCTATAAGAAATACAGTTCAAAAATATAATCAAATTTAACAATATAGGAACAGAAAGATGGAACAACTAAAATCAAGAGTGTCTGAAACGTCACAAAAAATAACAGCGTGTGGTTATGAAGCTGGCAATGGGATGACTCGCTTGCTTTATACCGAGGAGTGGCTGACGGCCCAAAATCTATTGCTTTCAATGTTTGAACAAAGTGGATTTCAGGCGTATTCCGACGATGTCGGGAATGTTTACGGTCGCCTTGAGGGCACTGAATTCCCCCACCAGGTCATCATGTCAGGTTCGCACATTGATACCGTTGTTAATGGTGGCAACCTTGATGGTCAGTTTGGGATTGAAGCGGCTTTTATCGCCATGCAATACCTGAAAGATAAGCATGGTTCCCCATTACGTACCCTAGAAGTTGTTTCACTCGCAGAAGAGGAAGGCAGTCGTTTCCCGTATGTGTTCTGGGGCAGTAAAAACATTGTCGGTATCGCCAACAATGATGATGTCGTTAACCTGACAGACAACAATGGCGTGGGCTTTGTTGATGCCATGCAGCAGTGTGGTTTCAACTTCGCAACAGAACGCACCGTTCGAAAAGATATCAAGGCATTTATCGAGCTTCATATTGAACAAGGCAAAGTGCTGGAAACCGAAGGCAAGCACCTAGGGGTTGTGACCAGTATTGCAGGCCAGCGTCGCTATAACATAACGCTCAAAGGTGAAGCCAACCATGCTGGTACGACACCGATGGGTTACCGTAAAGACACGGTATATGCTTTTAGCAAAATTTGCTGTCAGTCTATCGATAAGGCAAAGGCAGAAGGCGATCCGCTGGTACTGACGTTTGGTAAGGTGGTGCCTAAACCCAATACGGTCAATGTTGTACCGGGCGAGATCTTATTTACCATGGATTGCCGTCACACCGACAAGAACACACTTGTCAATATCAGTAATGGCATTGTCGCAGACATTCAGCGTATTTGCGCCGAGATGGAAATTGAGTGTGAGGTGGATTTGTGGATGGATGAAGATCCTATCCCGATGGATCCTAAACTGGTCGATTTGATTGATACGACGCTGGCCAGTAAAGGGGTGAATTATATGCGAATGCACAGTGGTGCCGGTCACGATGCGCAGGTGTTTGCCCCTCGTGTTCCTACGGGCATGCTCTTTATTCCGAGTATTGCTGGGATCAGCCATAATCCGGCAGAACGTACCGAGTTGGATGATCTTGCCGCAGGGGTTGAGGCATTGATTGATGTGCTCTATGCGCTAGCGTACAAATAAGGAAAGAGGGTGAGTATGGATACGCAGCAAAAGACCGGTATTGAATACTGGAAAAAGATAGTTATCGTCATGTGCTTCGGTTGGGTTGCAATCTGGATTTACCGGACCGTGCTCACCCCGATTTACCCAGAGATTCAAGCATCACTAGGCGGTGTTAGTGATGCTGAAATTGGTGCGATTGCCAGCTTTTACTTTCTGGCTTACTGCAGCATGCAGATCCCCTGTGGGATCTTGGTTGATAAGCTGGGTCAGAAAATCATGTTGGCGTGTGGATTCAGTTTATTCACAGTGGGCACATTGTGCCTTGCCCAAGCCAGCGGATTAACCATGATTTATGCGGGGTCGATGATGGCTGGCGCAGGGTGTGCCTCGTTTTTTTGCTCGGCTTACTCGTTGTCGTCAGAAAATGTGCCACCAGTACGTCGTGCATTGGCTAATGCCATCATCAATAGTGGTTCAGCGTTAGGGATGGGGATTGGTCTGATCGGGTCGAGTATCTTAGTGAAGAACATGAATATGGAGTGGCAAACCGTATTGATGATCATTGCAGGTATTTTAGTGGTGATGATTGGGGTGTTTTTACTGACGATTCGCTCTAAAGCTCAAAAAGAGCAAGTACAGGATGCTGATGCCCGAGCTGCGAACAAGGTTAATATTGATGAGAAACCATCACCGTTATTTAGCCCATTATTGTGTTCGTCATACTTCTTATATTTCTGTACCTGTTATGGTTATTATTTGATTGTGACTTGGTTGCCCTCCTACTTACAGGCCGAGCGTGGTTTTGAAGGTATTGCGATTGGTTTTGCTGCCGCATTGGTCGCGTTAGCAGGGATCCCAGGGGCGCTGATCTTCAGTAATATGTCAGATCAGTTTCATGAATCAAAGAGTCGGGTCAAGCTGCTTTTGGTTTTGGGATTGCTGTCCGCATTGATGTTATTGCTTACCGTAATGGCACCTAATTCGACAGTGTTGATGATTAGCCTGATCCTTTATGGCTTGCTTGGAAAACTGGCGGTTGACCCTATTTTGATTTCCTATGTGTCTGAGCAAGCGTCAAGTCAGTCACTGGGGCGAACGTTTAGTCTGTTGAACTTCTTCGGTATGAGCTCAGCAATCATCGCGCCGACATTAACCGGCTTTATTTCAGATGTAACAGGATCGAAAGAGATCAGTTTTGTGATGTCAGCCATTTTAATGGTGATAGGAACAATCATATTCGCGCTTGTTACTGCTCGCAGCAAGTCACCAGATACCGCCATGGCTTAATGTGAGATGTTTTGAGAGGCCAACGATATCGCTCGTTGGCCTTTTTTTATGCCCGAAACCCCCATACGGCATCAATCAGCTTAATCATCAGTTCTTTTGATACACCATCAGGGTCGAGTTCCGGCAGGTATTCAACAAAGTCGACACCGATAAATTTCGGGCTGGCTGCCAAGCGATGAACCAAAAAGAGCGCCTCTCTTGCAGAAAGCCCACCAACATTGGGGGTGCCACATGCTCTGAAGATAGAGCCGTCTAATGCGTCGTAGTCAAATGAAAGGTAGATCCGGTCATACTCCCGCTCCAGCTTGGCAATTAACTCATTAAGTACCGCTCGGAAACCGTGAGCATCAATGGTATCCATGCCATAGTTTGTGATGCCAAGTTTATTGATGAGCTGGTATTCATTGAGCATTAAGTCGCGAACGGCGATATAGTAGATATCATCAGGCGATAAGGTCAGTTCCGGCTCAACCAGCCAGCCGTTGTGAGGGTATTGGTTCATCAGTAAGGCCACCGGTTTGCCATGGAGGTTGCTTTCCGGACTGCTATTGCAATCAGCATGGGCATCGACCCATATTACTGCGACTTTTTCATTACGTTGTTTCTGATAAAAATCCAATGCTGCCTGCACGGTTCCCACCGCAATAGAATGATCCCCGCCTAACGTAATCGGGATCCGGCCTTGTGCAAAACTCGCCATGACTTTGGTTTTCAGTTCTGCGCAATACTCAGTCAGCGCGGTTTCTTTGCGCCCCATCTCGATCAGGGTTTGGACGTGAAGCGAGGGGGTGATATCACCTTTATCTTTCGCATCGATACCCCAACGGGTATTTCTAACGTGCATCCAGTCAGATAGGCCAATCCAGATTTGCTCATCCATGCATCGCAGACCATCGACAGGATTATTATTTGTGGGGTGACAACCGAGTAAATTAAATGGCGCACCAATAATGTCGAACTGTTTGGTCATAATACATCCTTACTGATACCAATGATGGAAACGGCAGGGCGAGTTGCGCATGAGCCTGTTTCTTATTAGATGTAATATCATACAAATTGTTTTTTAATCAATGAGATAATGAAACTAAGTGTGTTTGTGGTAATGAGTCAGGAAGGAGTGTACTACAGAGGAATTTGTTGGGGTGCGTTTATACTTAAAACGTAATTATTGTTGAGGTGTTGGTCGGTGATTATAAAACCAAACCAGCGACTTAGGCCGCTGGTTTGATAGATTAAAAGAGTTATACAGTTGTTTTCAAATTACTGTAATGAATCATGGAAGGTGAAATCCAGACCACGAAACTCTACTTCGGAGCCTTTTATATTCTGTATTCGTAATATCAAACTGTAGCCTGGGCTGTCAGTGTTTCTGACCAAAGTAAAGCCACAGTAGTCGTGATAGAAATCTATAAGAGCATTTTGCTCTGTGTAGCTCTCTAGTAATTTAAATTGTTCATCATAAACATAAGCTTGGTGAAAGTTTATGTGCACTGAAGGTAATATCATAATGTGGCGTTTTGTTATCTTATCTGGCGAAATAATCGCAAATTGATAGAAGACGCCAGAAGTATCATTCTTTGGTGAATCAAAAGAAATCACACCATAATAATTGAGTTGAGATAAAGCTTCTGTTCCGGAAAAAGATTTCAGCGGGATGGTAATATCATTGTGACTGACATCAAAAAGCATACGATTAAATGTGCCAGATTCATACGCTATAAATTGGCAATTTTTTACTTCATGTCCAGTAAAGTTGTCACAGTTGATATTATTTAATGAATCTAATTTCACCTTATTTTGTACGTCAAAAAACTGTAAACCGTCGAGTTCTTGATTCAACAATTCTAGTGAGAAAAGTGCCGCTTTACTATCTAGATAAAGATTGATATCCATCACTTCAGCAAAGCAAGAGGCTTGTGTGCTGTAAGGATTTTGGTAGCTATGGATCGCTTTTTGGTATTGTTCCGTATGAGAACCTAATGTAATAGTATTGTGGCAAATTTGCTTGCTATTATGTTGAGTATCAATTTCTTTATAATAGGTGGTTGTTTCCGCTGGCAAGGGAGAGAAAGGGGTATTGACGATATATTCCCAGTGCTGACGTGTTTGTGCATTAGGAGACAGCGAGGGAATAAGGCAGGCTTTTTTATTCTTATTATACGCTTTAAATGAATAATGCACGCCGTTTGCCAAGCGGCAATCATATTCACTGTTGTTGGCTGGCGATGATAACGTGTATCGTTGCTCGGGCAGGATGGGTGCGATGGGCCCCATTCCTTCTACTGGTGGAGCATGGAATACTATGTCCCCTTCAACGGTCGTTGACTGCGTTACGGCTTGGTGACGATTGCGTTGTTCGTCCATATAAATAGGCACCACATAAAAGCCGTCGGTGGTGGCAACTTGCATCTCGGTTTCTGCCGAGGCGTAGCCATACCAGTAGTGCTCGCCATCAATCGGGGTGGTGGATTTGTTCATGTCACTGTAACCCAGTTGCGGAGGGGCAATGAGATCACCCTTATCGTAGTAGATGGGTGAATCAGGTACGGTGACATAGTTCCATTGGGTGTTGGCCAAATATATTGAAGTAGGGGTGTGGCTGGCTGTGATGGGAACAGCGTATTGACTATGGCAGTGCTTATTGTCATCAGCGGTACACTGTTGTTTTTCAACAGAAGTAACGCTATAGGTATCATCAGCATCGTGGATGTACGGATGGCTGACTGTCACGGTGGCCTTGCCAGTCACTGACAGCATGATGGTATTGTCACTGTCATAGTCAAAAGATTGGTTTCTTAAAACGTAACTTTCACCGCCATCATCCCCTTCATCAACGGCGATCTCGTAGCCATCGGTGATCAGCAGGTGTTGATAGGCTTTGGTATCAACCTGACGCGCTACGCGATCGCCCGTATCGGCTTGTGATTGCATGTTTTCGATGGATTGAACAACCAGTTTTATTTGGGTTGTACTTGGTTCTGAACTTGAATCGGAACCACCACAGCCAGCAAGTAACAGGCTGATTGCTGATAGTGCCAGCGCAGGTTTATAACATGTCATAACGACCTCATCCAAATGGTCTTTAAATTGGGTAACACAACCGGTATTTTGCCGATTGTGTTATGTTCGGTTAGTGTGTCGTGCTACATCGCATCGTGAAAACTGAAATCGAGGGCATAGAATGTAGCGCTACCTCCTTTTAGTCCTTTGATAGCGAGAGCCATACTATAGGCCGGGTTTTCGTTATTTCTGACTAAGGTGAAATCACGGTATTTTTGTGTAAAGTCACGTATTGAACCCGAAGTGGTATAGCGTTCAATTAACTCCGACTGGTCGTTATAGATATACACGTTTTGATCACGATACAAGAAGGCGGTATCTACCTGAACGTGTAGGGAGGTTGTGGTGTCTGGTGAGAGAATTGAAAATTCATAGAAGATCCCCGCATCTTGATGTTTATTATTGGATGAAGTATCTGTCCATCCAAAATAATTGAGAGTACTGAGTGTTTCTGTGCCAGAGAAAATCTGCAGTGGGAGGCGGATATCATTATTTATCACATCAAATTGTATTTTTTGGCCAATATATCGTTCACTGTTTTGGCAATGACTGACCTGTGACGCGTTGAAGTTGTTACAACTCATACCGCCTAAGTTATCAACTGGGTCGGTTGGGTTGAGGTCGAAAAACTGTATGTCGCCGAGCTCTTGTGTTAATAGCTCTAACGAAAAGAAAGCAACCTCTTCGCTATAAAGGCTGTCATCCATTACTTCTATAAAACAAGGTTTTGGATGCTCATATAGCGAGCCATTATAGGAGAAAGCAGCACGCTGATAGGTTTCTGGGTATGCCGCCATCTCTTTTATAATGTCATTATGGCAATCTTGTTTGCTAAAACTCCATTTAAAATCTGCTGTATATTTATTTCCGCTAGAATATTTTTTGGTTGGTTTTTCAGGCAGCGGGCGATATGCATAGCCCGTGTCAAAGAGTATTTCTCTTAACGATAAAGCGTGTCTCTCTGTCGATGGAATTAAGCAGGAAAGTTTCCATTCAGTAAACGCTGTGAATGAATAATGGGTACCGCCTAATTCTCGGCATGAGTACTCATCATTGACAGCGTCCGGGCTTTTGACAAAGCGCTGAATGGGTTCAATGGGTTTGATGGAGCCAGCACCGTCGAGAGCGGGTGGATTGAATACCGTTACCCCTTCGTCATTTTTTGTGATTGTTACTGCTTTATGTAGGTTACGGCGATCATCTTCAGCAATCGGGATGGAATAGAACCCTTCGTTGGTTGCGACATGAACCTCGGTATGATTAGAGGCATAACCGAACCAGTAATGCTCACCATCCACCATTGTGGTGGATTTTGTCATGTTTTTACCATTGATGGTCGGTGCATCAATGAGTTCGCTGTTTATACCACCCTGATAATAAATGGGATCATCAGGCAGGGTGACATAGTTCCATTGGGTATTGGCAAGGTATACAGGGGTGGGCGTGTCGCTGACGGCGACAGGAACGGCATAGGTGGTGTGGCAACGATTATCACCCTCAGCACATTGTGACTGTTTGACCGATGCTACCGTGTAATAAGCCTGACCAGACACCGCATAAGGGTTGCTTACCGTGACGGTTGCTTTCCCGACAATGGCTAAGGGAATAATGGTTTCGGCATCGTCTTCAAATGACTGATGCGAAATGGTGTAACTTTCCCCGCCGTCATCCCCCTCATCGACATAAATATCATAGCCATCAGTGGCGAGTAGGTGTTGATATCCGCCATTATCCGTCTGAGAAGCGACGGCGTTTCTATAATCACTCTGCGGTTGGATCAGATCTGTCGATTGGTTAATTAATTTGATCTGGATGACGTGTTTATCGGTGTTGGTCTTGTCGTCACTGGATGACCCGGAGCCGCACCCGGCGAGCAGGACACTCACCGCAGACGCGGTAAGGAGTGATTTAATAACTGTCATAGTGACCTCATGTTATGGCTTGAAGATAAGCCGAATGTGATATGCGCTTGGATTGATATGCGGCTAATATTTAATCTATCACGACGTGTCAGATTGTTAAATTTCTTTAATTTTCAAATGGATATGCTTATTCGCGATAGTTGGGGGAGGGGGCGGTATCAGGCGTGCCAGAGTGGTGTGTTATGCTTATATTTTGCTCAAATACAGGATGTTGGTGGTATTTTCTATTATAGATTGGATTTTTATGCTTTTAATAAAGGATTTTAATTGTTGTTATTTCTAGATTTGATTAAGTGTTTTGTGAGGCAGTTAATAAAAGCACGCCCATGAAGATATGGGCGCTAATTACTCAGAATATAATGTGATGGAATGGCGGATTAACCGTTACACTTCGTTCGAATGAAGACATTCATCCTTATGCATGCCATGTGTTTGATAGTAAGCAATACCCAATTAATGTACCACTGATAGCAAAGGCAGTAGACGTGTCTGTTGGTATTTCTTGCTTGATAGGCGTGAAGAAAAACAGCTCGGCGGGTTCGCCAATAGCCAGTGACGGCATTGGAATATCAGGAAATACTAGATTTGCGCCGTGTTGAATACGTTGAACCATCTCGTGAAATGCGGCTTCACCCTGGCACCATGCCTGATACAAAACTTGCGTGAAGGTCGAATGGTTTCGTGGATGGACTTGATCAAGACCGAAGCTGTCAGAAGCGATTAATACGTCAGGTTGCGCCAGTAGCCAGTTGAGATCGGCAGTCTCACAAAATTGCCGCTGGTAGGTGCCTGCACCATTAAGGCGTTGGCAAATAGTCAGCAAGGTTTTCGCTAAACTTTCGTTCAAGGTTTTGCTGATTGCCGATAACGTACGTTGATTAAAAAGTGGATCATCACAAATAATAACCACGTCAGCCAGTTTATGGGGAGGGTTATCTGCTATCCATTGGCAAAACTCGACTTCTGAATGTTCTTGCCAAAAATCGGTGGTGGGGAAAAATGAAGTGATTGTGCTGGAGGCAAATGCGAAGGGGTAAGTATCCCAGCTGAGTGCGAAATCAGCCTGATCTCGCCATGCCAATAGCTGCTGATAGCACGCATCAAATCGGCCGAGATGACTTGCGCCACCAAACTTCAAATGGCAGATATGATACCGGGCCTGCGTTCCGTGATGCCAGACCATGACTTCTTCGATACTGTCAAAAATGCCTTCTTTTTGATCGCGTACATGGTAGTGACAACAAACGGGAAATTGAGATAAGAGTTGGTGCATAAACCGTTGCAGTAGCGGCGTGTCCATCGTTTTGACCGGATGGTAGTTAAGGCTTAGGCTCAATCCTGAAAAGGCGTAAGCTTGGTATTGTTTAACGCACAATGCGACATGCGCATCAATTTTCTCGATATCATCAAGCGGATAAGAATATAAAAGCTGTTTAAGCCAAAGAGTTGATATTTCTTTACCGGCCCAGTGTCATGCAAGGTGGCAAAGTGTTGATCCCACGATGGGGGCAGCATCTCTTCTCGGCCCAGAAACCCAGTGAAGCGGACATAATCGTCGCGTTCAATGTGCGGAGCGAAAACCGGATGATAGCCGCACAGGCCTGCAACTTGCCGGGTGACGCCTTGCCCTAATGCAAACGCTTTAGCGCGATCATCAATGGCAGTGAAATCAGCATGGGTATGGATGTCGGTAATGCCGGGAATGATGTAGCCATCATCAAGATCAATGACGTTGGCGTTATCGAGTACAAGTGGGTTGTGATTAGTGATATGACCCTGACTGGCATGGAAACTGTCTTGCCACTCGAAATGGGTACCACGCCAGACGTGGGCATTTTCAATACCAACTCATCTATATTCATTTACTTTCCTTAGTATGAAACGATTTGCCCCAGTTTCGATTAGGCAGACAGAACTGTCTCTCTGGGGCAAATTTTATAGTGGTATTACTTATTGAGAATAAATTGCTCAATTACTTTTGCGACACCATCATTGTCGTTGGTGTCGGTGACGAAGTTTGCAATGGCTTTAATGTCATCAGTCGCATTACCCATGGCAACACCCAGACCGGCGTAGTCGATCATATGGTGATCGTTACCGGCATCACCCATGCAAATAACCTGACTGGCATCCAATCCAAGGTGATCCGCTAGCATGGCGACACCTGTGCCTTTGTTGCTGTTTGGGTTCATCAGTTCTAAAAAGAAAGGCGCGCTCTGTACCACTGTGTATTGCTCATAAAGGTCGGCGGGCAACTGTGGAATAGCAGCATTTAATACTTCTGGATCAGCAATCATCATCACTTTGATGATCTCTTCGTCATCGCTGAGTTCGGCAAAATCAAATTCAGTAAAGCTCACCCCATTAATGTCGCACTCATGCTGAGTGTAAGGGTTGGCTTGTTGGGTGATCAGGCCACGAACCGGGCTGAATGCATGGACGAAGGTACCCAAATCGTGGGCTAGGCTGGCGATGTTCTTGGCATCTTTACCTGTCATGATCTGTTTGCGGATCACGGTTTTACTTGCCACGCGTTGTACCAGTGAGGCGTTATAACTCAGAACATAATCATCTTCACTGTGCATGTTGAGCTCATCGAGGTAATTCGTCATCCCTTCTAGTGGTCGGCCAGAAGCCAGTACCACGTGTACACCTTGTTCGCGGGCCGCTTGAATAGCCTGTTTTGTGCGTGGGGAAATGGTTTTCTGCGAGTTGAGCAGAGTACCGTCCATATCAAGTGCAACCAATCTGTACATATGAAAACCCAATGATGAATAAATAGTCGGGGGTATATACCCATGTCATCTCGGTATATTAATCAATTTTTGCGATCAACTCGACATCGAACGGTGGTGTTGGTGTGACAATGGTCAACTTATTGCCTTGTTAAGGTTTATTTTGGCCAGTGCCTGAGTCGTGAGTTCTCACGAGTTGAATATGCCAAATTGAAAATAAATCATAGTGTTATGTAACAGATTATTACAAAAAACATAATTGACAGGATATGCGAAAATCACGATATTTTATGCTTCATTTTTTTGCTGTAGATGAATAATTATAATGAGCATTGCAACATCGGACGTTGTCCATAATAAAACCTGGAAAATGCCAGATACCTTGGTGTTGATTTTCTTTATTGGCATTATGGCTACCGCCCTGACTTACGTTATTCCGGCTGGTATGTTCCAAACCCAAGACATTAGCTATATGGCCGATGGCGTAGAGAAAACCCGTACCGTACTTGACCCTGAGTCGTTTGCATATGCGACCGATGCAGAAGGGGAACTGGTTTATAACACCGTAGGACTGTTTGCCAGCGGGGGTGGCATTGGCTTGATGAACTTTATGTTCGAGGGCTTGGTGTCTGGTTCTAAATGGGGATCCGCAATTGGCGTGATCATGTTCATGCTGGTTATTGGTGGTGCGTTTGGCGTGGTGATGCGCACAGGTACGATTGATAACGGTATTCTGCGATTAATCGACCGTACTAAGGGTAGCGAGTCCTTGTTCATTCCGGTATTGTTCACCCTTTTTTCCCTAGGGGGTGCCGTTTTTGGTATGGGTGAAGAAGCGGTCGCATTTGCCATCATTATCGTGCCATTGATGGTACGAATTGGTTATGACGGTATAACCACTGTGATGGTGACGTATGTCGCGACGCAGATCGGTTTTGCCGCCTCATGGATGAATCCGTTTTCTGTTGCCGTTGCTCAGGGAATTGCAGGTGTGCCAGTCTTGTCTGGTGCGACAGTACGTGTTGGCCTTTGGTGTATGTTTACCCTGATTGGCATCGTTTTTACTATGTGGTACGCCAATGGTGTAAAGAAAGATCCAACCAAGTCTTTCAGCCAGCAAGGTGATGCCTTCTTTAAAAAGCAAGATATTGCCTTGGCGGATTCACGTTGGAACGTGGGTGATACCTTAGTCTTGCTTACCGTTATTGCGACCATGATCTGGGTGATTTGGGGCGTGGTAGCACACGCTTGGTACATTCCAGAAATTGCGTCTCAGTTTTTCACCATGGGTTTTGTTGCTGGCATTATCGGGGTGATATTCCGCCTGAACGGGATGACTGTGAATGATGTTGCAGCTGCGTTTAAAGAAGGTGCAAGTATTATGCTGGCACCTGCACTGCTTGTGGGCAGTGCGAAAGGGATCCTGTTGATCTTAGGTGGCAGCAGTGATGCCTCTGAAGCCAGTGTACTTAATTCTATTCTGAGCAGTGCGGGTGGGGTGATCGGTAGCTTACCGGAATTTATGGCGGCATGGCTGATGTATGTCTTCCAATCAGTATTCAATTTCTTTGTCACTTCAGGTTCAGGTCAGGCGGCACTAACAATGCCACTGATGGCACCGTTAGCGGATTTGGCGGGTGTGACCCGTCAGGTTGCAGTATTGGCGTTCCAGTTGGGTGATGGTTTTACCAATATTATTGTACCGACCTCAGCACCGTTGATGGCGACCCTTGGCGTTTGCCGTATAGATTGGGGTGACTGGGCAAGATTCTGCTGGCGTTTCATGTGCTTACTGTTTGCCATAGCCAGTATTGCAGTGGTTGCTGCTCACTTGTTGGGTTATGCCTAACGGTTAGTCGCGATACCTGAAAACGTACCACACACCAAATACAATGGGCAGGGAACTGCCCATTTTTTGTTTATATTAAAGGAGTTAACGGTGAAATCGACCGTATATACCCAAGATGTGCTTCAAGGCCGTCAAGTCATCTCACAGTTGAATGTAGCGACTCTAGCGGCGGGCTGTCATCATTTCTGGTTTCAAGTGCCGCAAAACGGTATTGGACAGCATACTCACTTACCTGTCGTGGTTTATCACGGTGAAGAGACCGGCCCGAAGGTAATGATCACCGCGGGTGTTCATGGTGATGAATTGAATGGGGTGATCACCGCGCAGAAGGTGATTCAGCGGCTGGCAGAGCAGTGCGTGCAAGGCACAGTGGTGATTGTTCCGGGCATTAACGTATCTGGAATGTTGCAGCATACCCGTGATTTTATGCCGTCTGATCCTGACGCATCACCGACGAACCTTAATCGTATCTTCCCGGGTAATTCGGCAGGTGATAGTGCAAATCGCTTTGTTGCCTCTGTCTGGTCGGATCTACTGGAAGGCAACGCTGATTTTGCGATTGATCTGCATACACAAACTCGCGGTGCTGCTTATCCGTTATATGTTTTTGCTGACTACCGTCTGGAACAGGCTGTCAAAATGGCTCGCCTGATGCAGCCTGATGTTATTTTTGATGATCCTGGTGATGATGGCGTCTTAGAAACGCAGTGGAACCAAACTGGGGTGCCGTCTATTACCGTTGAAGTAGGAGCGGGTAAATTACTTCAGCCTGATTTGATTAACCGCTCCGTTGAGGGAATCTTTAATATTCTTAAAGCAGAAGGGCTGATTGCTGGTGTGATTTGTGAATCGAATGTTGACTGTTATGAAGGTAAAGAAGTCATTTCCATTCGTGCCGTTGTTGGTGGGTTTGGTTTACCGCAGGTTGTCATTGGTGACAAGGTTGAGCAAGGGCAGCTTGTTGCCGTGCAATATGACAGTTTTGGCGGGGAAATTCAGCGTTACCATGCGCCAATAAACGGTTATGTGTTAAGCGTGAATCAAGATCCGATGCGTGAGTCTGGCACTTTGCTGGTACGGCTGATTCAGTAATAGAACCTAAGCTATCTCAAGATGATCTCAATACAATTAGTCACAGGAAAAGAGTCTTGAGATAACGCGGGGAGTCGGAGATGTAGGGGAAGTAACGCCCGACAGGTTTAAATGCCAGCTTGTTAACTCATTGTGCCGCGCTTGTTTGATTTGCTTTATTTTAAGGTGAGGTGATACTGTGTGGAACAAATTTGGTGTATTTGTTTATTTTATTGTGTCTTTTTTGTCACCATTTCGATAGCAGCTTATTGCTACCAAGAGTATTCTTATTTATCATCCCGTCATTATAATATCGAATATTAGTCACGTTATTGTCGCTTTTTCATGCGAAGGATGAGTCATGGACAAGGATGGAAAGCAGATCCTCAATAGCTATTTGCTTAAGCAATTAAGGCGCCAACATGGGTTGAGCCAAGAAGCATTGGCTGATGCTTGTGAACGGAAGAGCCTGCGGGTATCGATAGCAACCATTAAACGGGCCGAAACCGCGAAAGCGGTAACCTATCGGACCTTGAGAAATTTGGCTGAATTTTACGCGGTACCTGCCAATGATCTGATTATGGAAGGGGCCGGTGGGAATATCTTAGCGAGAGAGCAGGATCGTTTTTGTTTGCTAGTGGTGATTAAAACGCCTGACCTATTACAGCGACAGTATATCCAAGCGAATATCGAACGATATCAGCCTTTATTTAAAGAATATCATGGCAATAATTTAGTCGCGGCGTTTAATCGTTTTACGACATCAAATCAAGCTAATGATGGTAAACCCAGTCATACATTATATTCCTTGAATCAGTTATATTCAGAGTTAAAGCAGCAGTCATCTATCCTTTCTCCCTTCTTTTTTATGGTGACGCTTGCACCAGTAGTTTGTCAAAATGGCCAATATCAGCTTGAGAGCAATCAGTTGGCAATGCTGCTCCAACCCTTGCAGCTTATCCCGCAAAATCAGTTTGTGTTGTGTGATGCAATGCGTGCGCTGTATGAACATAAGTTTCATTTTAGTGAGCTGGACTTGCCTGATATGGGGCGGTGGTGGTGCCTAGAGGGCTGGGTGGGTTACTCAACCCAAAGATCACCACTCTGTGGCCGGGAACGTGAACTTGAACAAGTGATGACTCAGATCCGAAAAAGTCGTCAGTCGATGGTCTCGAGTTCAGTGTGGATACAAGGTGATTCAGGCTTAGGTAAAACACATTTACTGGATGAACTGAGTCGCCGAACTGCAGCGCAATCGTGGCGTGTTTATCGCACAGACATTGAGCAGGCAGAGATGTATTGGCTGGATGAGATCTTTACCTGTGAGGCTGATGTTATTGTTATTGATAACCTGCACTTGGCAGTACAAAGTGAGATAGCGCAGCTACGGCAATGGCAGCAATCTACCGATCAGCTATTAACGATCATCGTTACCGCTGAACCTCCGCGTAGCGAAATGTTCATTGAGGCATTTTCCCCAGACTTACAGCTTGATTTATTACCCCTTTCTTATGAGGCCTGTCGAGAGATAGCACAAGCTTATCCTCAGCACTCATCACAACACCAAGAGCTGTTAATTACCCGCAGTGGTGGTAATCCGCTGTATTTGATGTTGTTATTGAATCACAATGATAGCGGGGGAACCTTACCTCATTCTTTGCGACTGGTGCTTCAGGATCACATTGATAACCTTGGCCGGATCGAGCAGGCAGCATTACGGTTATTGGCGGTGTCTGGGCAGCCTTGTTCACTCGAAAATCTGCAAGCGCTATTGGGGTCACTGCCTGATCTGCCATTATTATACCAGTTACAAGTGCTGGTGGTCGTTGGTGTGGATCAGGTCGTGATAGCACATGAGATGATCCGTGAGGTGGTTTTACAAAGCCTGCCTGATGAGTTGGTTTCGGCTATCCACCTTCAGCTTGGACAATATTTTGAAAAGATAAATGTTATATCCGATTTGCAACAGTCAGAATGGCTTTATCAGCAGTTCCTAGCGGCTGGGAACCCCTTTAAGGCGACTTTCCATCTTTGTCATAAAGCCAATTTAATGTTGAATAATGGTGATTATACGGGAGCAGAAAATAGCCTTGAACAAGCAAAGGCATTATTGGTAGAGGCAAAGCAGCAAGTCGCTGATAAAACTGATTATACCTTGACACAATGTGTGGATCTTGAATTGGATTTGATGTTCTATCTGGCCAATGTCTACAAGATCCGTTACGGCTGGTATTCCCCCAGTTTGGCCATGCATTATAACAAGATCATTGAAAAATGTGATCTGACAAACAGTAATCACCGCAAGGTGAATGGATTATTTGGGTTGTGGACCATCGCATTGACCCAGCTTGATATCACTAAGGCGAAATTCTTTGCTGAGAAAGCGTTGGAAGTCTCAGAATCATTGGATGATGATACAGGACGCATGTTAGCCCTGACAGCGTTAGGTAATACCTGCTTCTGGGCTGGGGAGCCGACTCAGACGTACAGTTATACCCAACGTGCGTTGGATTGCTATTCTGATGAATTGCTCGAAAGCGACTTGATGTTGGCTGGGCAGGATCCGCGAATGCTAGCATGGTGTTTCTTGTTGCTGTCGGCATCGCAATTGGAGAAGCCTGATACTGACGTGATCCTTGAGCAGATGATGGCGGTCAGTCGCGAGGTGGGCCACCCATTCAGCTTAGCTATCGCTTTACAGGCTGGTGCTTGGTATCACTGGCAGGCGCGTAATCCCGCACAATCTCTCTACTATGCCAATGAATTGGCCGACATATCTCAGGTGCACGGTTTTCCATTTTATACCGGGGTTGCCGCATTATTTTCAGGCTGGGCCGAATACCAATTATCGCCGTCAGCGGCACATATAGACACGGTAGCCAATGGTTATCAGCGTTGGCTATCAAGTGCAGGTTTTAAATTAACCCACTCACTGTACGCGGTATTGCTTGCTCAGGTATTGGTTGCAGATGGTCAGTATGAATTAGCACGTAAATTGGTTGAGGATGCAATAAGGGAAGCCCTAGAGAGTGGTGCGGAGTGTTATTTACCTGATCTCTATAGTGCAATGGCGCAGCTAGAAGACGCTTTGGCTGGGAATAGTCAGTATTGGTATGAGAAGGCATTAACTCATCGAGCGTGCTCACCGCAGCAAGAAGCATTGATTCGAACGATGCAACGAATCAGGCAGTCGCCTGCGCCCATAAACAGCAGATGATACTGGTTTGATACTATATTTCGCTTAAGGGTGCGATATTCTTTTCGGATCGTAATCGCAAGGAATGACGAGATGAAGCAGTTTGAAGTTGAAGATCTGAGGGATATATTGGTTGGTTCGCACTTTTATGCCAGTGGTGGGGGAGGCGCATTAGAAAACGGGACAAAACTGCTTGAAGTCACGCTGGAGGCACTGCAACGGCTGGGTAAATCGACGATCGCTTATTTGGATGTGGGTGATGAGACTCTGTCTGCGGCAAGTTTTTATGCTCCCTTTGTTGGCGCAGTTGGCTCACCGGATAAATACCTTGAAGCTGGATTTATCTATTCGCCGGAGTGGGCTTATGATTTGCATCAGCAGACGATGCGGATGAGTCCACAACTTCAATCTGATCATTTCAGCTATCAGCATCAATCTGAACGTATTGATTTTCAATCTGTGATCCCGATAGAAACGGGTACAATCACTTATGGTATGGCGATGCTGATTGCTGCGCAGAAGAACATACCTATCATGAACATGGATGGGTGTGGGCGGGCTGTGCCAGTATTGGGCATGGTGGGGCCAGCTCAGCCTGTTAGCGGGGCGCCTAGATTGGCACCTGTGGCATTGGTATCTGAAACACCAGTATCCGATGGTGGGGCGCAGCTGATTATTAATACCGCGGATCTCGATAACCTTAATGATATGATGCATGGCATTATCAGTGAAGATAAGGGATTTGATGCCCGCTCGGCCATGAGTTGTTTTGCATTGTCTGGACAGAACATCAATGCGCAGCAGCCAGGTTATTTTGTACCGGGCTCGCTGGAACGAGCAAGGCGTTTAGGTGCAGCACTACGCAATCCACCGCGTGGTAGAAGCAAGGTGGACGTGGTGTTAGAACACACTGGTGGCATAGAGATGGTGACTGGTATTGTGATTGATGTGCATACCGAGAACCAGAATGGTTTTGATTTTCTGAAGGTCACGATGGTTGATGCTAATAATAGAACCTATGTAACCCATGCGGAGAATGAAACCTTATTGCTATCGGTTGTTGAGCCTAATGGCACGGAAAGACCTTTGGTGATGGGGCCAGATCTTATTTGCTTCCTCACGAGCGAGGGCGACACGATCAGCAATGCGGAACTATCACAGCAGAAGAAATCTCACGAATCTGCTGGCAAGCCATTAATTATTCATGTTTTTGCTTTACCTGCCGCCAATGGGATGAATTCGCCGCACCTGCAATCTTTGTATTTACAAGAATTGAAAAAATTTGGCTTTGAAGGCCATTATATTTCGCCTTTTGAAGAGACTTGCATTGAGAGAGCGCTATGAAATTACTTGTGATTGCTCCTGTTAATACCGACCATTTCAACGCAGAGATCTTGTCGCACATTAGAGAGGCTGTATCTGCCGATACACATGTCGATATTGTGAATCTGTCTGGTGGCTCATCGTGTATCCAGTCACGTGTTGATCTCGCGACGAATGCGCCTTATGTCATTCAAACCGTTGCAGCTCATGCGAATGATTATGATGGTATTTTTGTAACTGATATGGATATGTGCGGAGTCGAAGCATCTCGTCAGGTCGCCGATATTCCGGTGATCGGTGGTTTTAGGGCGAGTGCGTATACGGCGATGTTACTCAGCCAGAAATATGCCATATTGACCATCAGAGATGTCGTGGATTTACAGAATGAGCATGTTCGCGCCTTTGGTATTCAGGATAATTTGGCCTGCATCGAATCATTACCATTAGGTGTTTATGATCTTAGCAATAAGCAGTTGGTGATGGACATGCTGGTTAAGTACAGTATTGATGCGGTGAAAAATCACGATGCAGAAGCCATCATGTTTGGTTGTACCGGGTTTGTCGGTTATGCCGATGCGTTGAGCCAGCGTCTGCAAGCGGATCTGGGGATGTATATTCCGGTGATGGATCCAAATCAGTGTGCGATTAAGTACCTGGAGTTACTGGTGGCCAACAAACTTCGCCAGAGTGATAAGAGCTATCCCCGGGTGAAAGCGCTGTCTTAAGGTCTCTCGCCATTTGGAAATATAACGTTCAGAAAGGGAAGCGACTTGCTCTCCTTTTCTGAACCTTAATTCAATTGACTGATCATGATGCGCTGTTTAGCTGCACAGGCTCCGAGGTAGTTACCGCAATAATAGCCAATGGTAATTTGCGCTCCGGCATTTAAGCTATCGAGGTACACGGTTTGAATACCTTCCGCGTGATCATGGTTAATTTCTTGAAACCCGATGCGCGCCGCTTTTCCTGTTACATCATAGATGATGATGTAATCCCCGTTTTGTACCGGTTTTATCCCTGCGAGGACATCAAATCGGATATTAATTTCAAAGCCAAGTTGCGTCTCTATAATGCTTTCAAGGTATAGATTGCTGTTGAAAGAGCCAATAACGTCACCATGATTGAGTTGAATATAACTGCATAAAGTACGTGGTATGTTTTCACCCACAGAGAGCGCGATGGTGTAGTTTCCTGAGAGTAAATCCATTGATGTCGTCAGTGTGCAGTTGTTGTTTTCATTAGAGGCTGTAATATCATGAAATTCCATCACTGGTGTCTTGCCAATAGGACTATCCAACCCATTATAAATTGAGAGTGAGTAATTAGAGATAGGCAGGCCTGTGTGTGTCGTTTGGTCACAGGTGATGTATCCCACCACCACCTTGAACGGGTTGTTTTGCTCAACCTTGGCGCTAATAATTTTACTCACATAGTGCCCGATATTTCGGAATTCTGTCATCGGAAGTTCCTTTAAATACATTCTATTAACCTAGCTAAATATGACATTGTATTTATATGTGGATATCTGTGAGTTAAGAGTAGCGTTCAGTGCTTAAAAAAACAGTATCAAGTTGGTATTACAAGCTATATATGCGACTTAATTCAGTATTTATTACGAGATTCTAAATATGCAATGAAGGTATAAAAAAGACCTCATTGAGAGGCCTTTCTTATTCGTTAATAATGATGGACGTTGGGGTCTTAAGTAGTTGATCTGGAATGACGGATAACCAATTGTTACATCGGGCATATTCAATTAACGTGGCTCGATTATTGACGCCAAATTCAGAAAATCGGGCAGTTAAGTTGGCTATCTGTTTTTCAACGGCTTTCGGTGTTCGGTGAATCAATTGAGCGATTTGCTTCGTTTGTCTCCCCCTTAATAACCAAAAAAGAACAATTTCCTGCGAGGCCGTGAGCTGGATCCCATCCGTTCTGATTGTACTCAGAGACTTAGTGGATTTGTCTAATGATAACACTTCGACAAAAGAGTTTAAGTTGGCCTGTTCTTTGAGATTAAAAGCATTAAATTGAATCCCCCATGGTTCGCCATTAATTACAATGGGGCGTTTATGGAACGAAAAAGCATCAAAGCCATGGGCATAATTATGAATATCAATCGTCGACAGTGCCTTGTTTTGCATTATTGCTTGCCTGTCTTGCTGGGCAAAGATGGATGCAAATTGGGCGGTATCACACGGTAGTTCACTGTCAGTCAACCCTGCAATATCTTTTGGAGCATTGACTAACTTGCAATATGCTTCGTTGGCATAAGCGAAGTGACCGTCTTTAGATTTTAATCCAGCAGGGTTGGTGGAGTGTTCCAGCATGTGAATAAGGACAGATAAATATGTAGTTTTGTCTATGTTCACCCCATGATTCTACCAATTTATCCTTATAAGGAAAGTAGGGAAAGTCCCCCCTTTCCAGCTGCTTTAACGAGAAAAAGCCCAGTTCCATAACGAACTGAGCTTTACTCTATGAAGATACAGGAATTATTGTCGCATCATGACGTGATAAGCAGGGCGTTATAGTGCCGTTTCCAGAATTGCTCGGCTATCGGCTAATGTAATCGTGCCATGCTCACCTAAGGCATGCATACCGTGCTTGTCTAAGCTGGCGACGATAACCTCAACGGCCTCTTCATTCAGATCAACATCGGCAAGGCAGGTAGGAACGCCCATCTGTTTGAAAAATGCGATGGTCTGTGCGATAGCTGCATCAATGCGTTCATCGTCAGTACCTTCGGTTATACCAAAAACGCGTTCAGCATATTGCAGAAGTTTGGCGGCTTTGTCAGCACGACGTTTTTTCATTACTGCCGGAAGGATAATGCTCAAGGTGCGGGCATGATCAATCCCGTAATTACCGGTTAATTCATGGCCAATCATGTGGGTGGTCCAGTCTTGTGGCACACCAACACCAATTAAGCCATTGAGTGCCTGAGTTGCAGTCCACATGATATTGGCGCGAACGGCAATATCATCCGGTGTCGCTAAGGCTTTAGGGCCTTCTTCGATCAGGTTTAGCAATAAGCCTTCTGCAAAACGATCTTGAACTTTTGCATTAACAGGGAAAGTTAAGTACTGCTCCATTACGTGTACATACGCATCGACAACACCATTGGCGACCTGACGTGGTGACAGGCTTAGCGTGGTTGTTGGGTCAAGAACCGCGAACAGTGGTTGTACTTTCGGTGACATAAATGCCAGCTTGGTCTTACCACGTGATACCACTGCGCCCATGTTACTTTCTGAACCGGTTGCCGGTAAGGTTAGTACACAGGCAAGAGGCACTGCAGATTCAACAGCATGGTGTTGCGCCAGAATATCCCAAGGATCGTTGCCTTGATAAGCCGCGGCTGCGGCGATAAATTTTGTACCATCAACCACAGAACCACCACCCACAGCTAGCAGATAATCAAAGCCTTCGGCTTTAATTTTTTCGACAGCTTGCATCAGAGTGTCATACTGTGGGTTGGGCTCAATACCCGAGAACTCATCCCAGTTGTGATCAGCTAACGCCTTTGTGACTTGCTCATAGACGCCATTGCTTTTGATTGAACCGCCACCGTAGGTCACCAATACTTTTTTATCTTTTGGAATATCGTTGGTAATCGCGGCAATTTGCCCTTCACCAAAATGAATGCGAGTCGGGTTGTGGTAGGTAAACTTGTTCATGAAACATCTCCAGTGAATGTTGTGTACCGTCAATCGCCATAATGGCGTTGAGCTGTTTATCATTATCTTGATGAGCAGTCTATGCCATCCCTGAGCCGGATGTAATGCACAATTCTGTTTTTTACTTGCCTATTTCTGCTCAAGGGGTGGTTTTTTGATAGGGCGCTATTAGTTCTATCTATTATGCCTTGAACTGTTCTAATATTGGCGGCGAAAGCTAATGCTAAAGCCAGATGTTGAATCTTATCTACGGTGTATAGCTCGGTGTGGCGGGCAGGAGAACAGAATGCAATCATGCGCAGAGAAAGGAGCGTCCCTTTGCCTTCATTATGGGTTAGGGGATAAAACCGGTATTGTTGATACGGAATTACCGGGTGTGCGGTTATTTCGTATTACCCAATATCACCGCATGACACCACAAATGTACCAGCAAGGTGTGGTGGTGATATTGCAGGGCAATAAAGTGGGCCATCTGAATGAATACCGGTTTGAATACGACACAAAAAATTGCCTAATCGTGGCTACGCCATATCCCATTGCTTGTGAGACATTTGCCTCAGAAGACGCGCCATTAATCGGTATTGATATCGAATTTGATTTAACCATTATTCAGGAGCTCGTGGATATGGTTGAACAGTTTGCTAAAGGCGGTATGGCATGGTCAACCGAACCCAATCGGGGCGTGGCTGTTACTAAGATCACACCTGATCTTCAAGACAGTATTTGCCGGTTGTTAAGCTGTTTAAATCAGCCTCTGGATGCAAAAGTACTGGGTCGGCAGTTATTGCGAGAACTGTATTTCCAACTGCTGAAAACAGAGCAAGGCTACCTATTGTCACAGTATTGTAAGCAAGACAGTTCGCTGGCACGAGTGGCAAAAGTCATTAATCATGTGCAGGCTAACTTTGATCAAAAACTGTCGATCAATGAACTGGCAGAGATGGCAGGCATGAGCGTGTCTGTTTTTCATCGCACATTTAAACAAGTCGTGACCGATCCTCCTTTGCAGTACATAAAAAAAATTCGTTTAAATAAAGCGAAAACAATGATGTCGCAAGATGGTATGGCAGCCAATGTTGCAGCCATACAAGTTGGTTATGAAAGCCCAACTCAGTTTAGCCGTGAGTTTAAGCGCTATTTTGGTTTGCCGCCCAGTAAGGCCTCTCAGATCGGTATTTCGTGATGAGGTTGCTTGAGTATATTTGGTTACAGAATAATCTGTAATCTCAGAGGGTATATTCAGCCTGCATTCAGATAAAAAACATTGTTTTATATCTTAAGTTTCTGTTCAGCTAAACACGGTAAGGTAAATGCCGAACCACACAGAATCTTATTTACTGTCAGGTTTGTTAGTGCAGATTGTACTGACAACGCTGAAGAAAAAGGAATAAAAACAATGAAAAAGATCACAGTAATTTCAACATTGGCGCTATCTGTTCTGGCTGCAGCTCCTGCGTTTGCTGCTGATACACAATGGTTTGCGGGTGGTGGCGTCGGCTATCAAGAAGATAACCTGAAAGGTGAACATGCCCAGAATGGGGAAGATGCGACATATCAACTACGTGGTGGTGCCATTATTAATGACCATCACCGTGTGATGGGCACATATAGCTATATGGACAAGTCATCACAAAACATGTTTTTAGCATCTTATGATTATTTAGTTCCGGTTCATCAAAATGTAAATCTTTTTGCGGGTGTCTCTGCCGGTGTGGCCGATAGCAAAATAAGTGGTAACAGTGCGTCTGATTTTGTGTGGGGTGGCCAAGTAGGTGCAATGTATGAAATCAATGACAGCTGGACGACCGATTTAACCTATCGTTACCTTGATCAAGATTACAGTAAAGACAACACGAAAATGGATTATTCACAGCAGGTTGTCTGGTCAGTGGATTACCGTTTCTAAAATGAAATTGTATATTTAATTTAGAACAGATCTATTCCGTGTTATTTAAAGGGAAAGCGCAGGCTTTCCCTTTTTGTTTGCCCAGCGAAGCTGGCAAACCCGTCAGGTTGCAAGAAACCTGAATCACCCCGACTGAGGGGAAGATAATCCGAATCGCAAGGGCGTTGCTGGCCAACGGCAGGGTCTGAAGGAAGCGATAGGAAGTTAACAGTACACAACGAAAGTGAACCTGATTCGGCAGTCTAGGTGGGTAAGCGTGCAAAATAGCGCAAAGCCCCATACTCAGTCAGACCTATGCTGTGCTTGAGGGTGGAATTGTTAACAGGGAGCCAGTGCAGTAACTGGGGAAGCCTGGCACCACATCCGGGC
>NZ_JAKJSL010000046.1:0-73535 GCF_050336815.1 Photobacterium nomapromontoriensis | reverse complement strand
CTCAAGCACAGCATAGGTCTGACTGAGTATGGGGCTTTGCGCTATTTTGCACGCTTACCCACCTAGACTGCCGAATCAGGTTCACTTTCGTTGTGTACTGTTAACTTCCTATCGCTTCCTTCAGACCCTGCCGTTGGCCAGCAACGCCCTTGCGATTCGGATTATCTTCCCCTCAGTCGGGGTGATTCAGGTTTCTTGCAACCTGACGGGTTTGCCAGCTTCGCTGGGCAAACAAAAAAGCCAAGCTAGGATAACCTTGCTTGGCTTTATTCTGTAATTAAGCGTTAATATAAATGATGGCTTACGCCATTTTTACTTCTGCTTTTGGTTTTTGAGTCAGGCTCATATTACGCGTTACGTATACTGCGATGAATAATGCAGACACACCGCCCACCAATTTACCAACGACAACGGCTGTGATGAGTTCGCTGTTTACCGCGGCTGTAAAGCCTAGGTGATCACCAAATGCAAACGAAGCACACACCGCAAACGCCACGTTGATGATCTTGCCACGGTCATCCATGTCTTTCATGATGTTAAACATAGCGATGCTATTTGCCAGTGTTGCAACAAGGCCAGCTGCTGCTGTTTCACCCATACCCATAGCTTGACCAAGCTTAATTAACGGCTTGTTAAAATGCTTAGTGATAAAGTGAACCATTGGGAATGCACCCGCAAGAACAATCGCGATCGCACCAATAATTTCGATACCATCAGAGATTGGTGCCATGCCTGGAATAACCACAAACCCAGTCAGTGTCTCAACGACAATCGATGCCAAGGCCAATGTGATAACTGCAATCACGCCTTTACCAAAGACTTCAAAGCCGCGGATCATCGCATCCGGTTTTAGCCATAGGCCAACCGCAATTAAACCCGCAACAATAACGATTGGAATAAGGTTACCTAAGATCATCGCAAAATCGAAACCGGCGAATAAACCACCGACCAAACAACCAACAGGAATGGTGGTTAAACCGATAAGTACACCACGTGCTAGAAATGGGGTATCTTCTTTATTGATGATACCCAACGCAACAGGAATGGTGAAAACGATTGTTGGTCCCATCATTGAACCTAAAATAAGCCCCGCGAAATTACCGGCATCTGGTGTTTGAGCCATGCTCATTGCAAGTGGGTAACCGCCCATATCATTAGCAAGTAAAGTACCGGCGAACATAGCAGGATCAGCACCTAAAGCGGTATACAACGGCACAACTGCAGGGCTCAGTATTGTTGCCAGTACTGGGGCCAGACTTACCACACCGACCATGGCCAATGCCAATGCACCCATTGCCATAAAGCCTTCGTCGAACTTCTCTCCGTATCCCCAACGATTTCCCAGTGCCTTATCCACCGCACCAAGAACCATAAAGCCGACCATAATATAGATAATAATGTCATTCATGATATTTTTTTCCTAAAAATAATATGCATAAAGTTATTAAAATTCAAAATGTTAACAACTATTAACCTAAATAGTACCTTGTAATATTTCTTTTGACGGTTGAGCAATAACGACTTTATCTACTAATACTCCTTTTCCTTTGATTCTCTCTGCTGCGGCATCGACGGCGGCTTGTACTGACGCCACATCACCGGTTAGCGTTACAAATCCTTTTCCACCTATCGCCATCGCCATGTGAACTTCTAACAACTCAACATTGGCGGCTTTTACTGCGGCATCGGCGGCTTCAACAATGGCAGCCACTGAGAAGGTTTCGACAATGCCTAATGCCCCTGTTTTTTCGACAATACGAGTGCCTGAAATCGCGGGGAAAACATCCGGATGAACATTGGCAATGATCAAATCATCAACCACTGATCCACCTCCGATACGTAGCCCTGTTTCAACGGCTGCATTCACCGCTGCAACATCACCACCCATCATGATCATGAATTTTCCAGGGCAAATTGTGCGATTGAATAAAATCTCAACATTCGCGGCTTTTAACATTGCATCTGACACTAAAAATCCACGCGCAATAGAATTTAATTCGATACAACCTATTGAATTTAACATCACACTCTCTTTCTTAAATTCGTTCAATAACAATGCTATTGCCAACAGAAACCACGGTTCCATCAACGCTTGCGTGCACAGCAACACTTAATGCATCGGGGGCGGCTTGCCCTACCATTTGGCCTTTTTTGACCGTGTCACCCACGTTAACAATGGCGGTAGCAGGCTTACCAATGTGTTGAGACAGCGGGATAGAAACCTGTTTCATGAAATTTGCTGTTTGAGACGGCATTGCGCTTAATAACGCATTAAATTCTACGAACTCCGCTTTAGTGTAAATATAATCAGTCAGCTCTAAACGACGGACTAACCGCTTAGTAGGCACACCCCGGTACTCCCTTAATGGGTGTACTTCAATCGTTTTCGCTTGTAATTGTGCCGGTGATTGCAGTTGATTATTATCTCGTAGGGTTCGTTTGGTTATGCCGCAGACTCGGCTCGGATCTAACCCTTCAGGACACGACCACATGGTGCATAGATTACAACCACTGCACGCTTGTGCTGCCAAGGCATCAGGCAAGTTATTAACGCCAGAAACTTGCAATGAACGCATGGCTAAATGCGGTTGAATAGGATAGCCAAGCAGCCCTCTTGGACACATAGAACTGCACATACGGCATTGGTCGCACGATGCCTTACCTATCCGCAGTAGATCTTGTTCGCTACGGAGCTTAATGCGAGCAACTCGGTTTGATTTTGGAAGCACCAACAAGCCGCTTGAGATCTTGGTGATCGGACGTGAGAGATCGTCTGTCACCGAGCCCATCATTGGCCCACCTTCGACAACAATATAGTCTTGGCACGTTACACCACCTGCCAGATCAATTGCTTCTTGGTAACTGATCCCAACGGGTAACCACGCGGTATAAGGTTTTGCAACTTCACCGTGTACCGTAACCATGGTCTCGGTAACCGCGATGCCTTTTGATGCGCGATATACATTGATAAAAGATTCAATGTTATTCACCATCACGCCGATATCTTTAGGTAAACCACCCGCCGGAATACGCTTGCCTGTGGCTTTATACACTAACTCCACTTCATCGCCAGCGGGATAGACATCATCCATCAAGCACAGCTCGATTGTCGCAGGCAATGTTGCTTCTAAAATAGCCAGCGTATCGGTGTTTTTCTTTTTAATACCAATCACACCGCGGCTTGCACCCACTTCTTTCATTGCAAGCAGCATTCCGCCAAAAAGATCACTTGCCCAACGCTGCATAAGAACCTGATCTTTATATAATAAAGGTTCACATTCTGCGCCATTGGCTAAGATAAGATCCACCTGACAGTCAAGTTTAACGTAGGTGGGGAACCCTGCCCCACCTGCGCCAATCACGCCACTGTCTTGAACCTGTTTTAACAACGGATTCATCGACTACTCCTACACTCAGTTCGCAATTGGATTACGGGCAACATCAATAACGGCTGCTTCAAACGCTTCACACGCAGCACGACATGCTGCTTGAGAACCGGTTAAATGACCACCACCAAAGTTGGTTTCTGACGGTGGAGCAAACAAGTTCACCAGCTTCACATCTGCCGCTTTTAATGCCGCATCTAACCCATACATTGCTTCAAGAGGCGGAGCAATTAAATAAGCCAGCGCTTCACCTGTTTCAACACCCGCTTCTTTCGATAGGAAAGTACCTGTTGATGAAACTAAGTGAGCAAAATAAGCAATATCACCCGCTTCATTTGCACATTGGAAACCAGCTTCAAATTCGATGAAGGCTTTTGCTCTTTCAAGTCCTGCAATCACATCAGCAGGGTTGGTTGCCGCAATAATACCGATCACTTCACCGGATGTTGGACCAGAAGAGTGCGCAGCCCCTGCGTAGAATGATTTCGCGTAAACCACATCAACATTAGCGGCTTTGGTCGCTTCATCCAGTGCACAATAGGTCACATCATCACAGTCGGCGGTAATTAAACCAATGCTGTTATGGTGCGGCAGTAAGCCAAGCTTTGCTTTATATACCGGATCAACAGAAGCGATAACGCGGGTTGCCAATACAGCGGGTTGGATCTTGTCATATATAGCCATGTTTACTCTCCTGTTAACGCTTTAAATTAATGCCACTGGCTTTTTTAGCCAGCATGTCTTTTACAAGATCAACAATTACTGCGGCCGCTTCTACCGGTGGTGTACCGCCAGCGTGAATATTTGAAATAACCGTACGATCAGACTCAACAGTATTTTCTGTCGGGTTATAAATGGCATAGCAGCTTAACGATTCAGATTGTCCCAATCCAGGGCGCTCACCAATCAATAAGATGTTTACTTTAGCATCGAGTAACATGCCAATTTCATCTTGCGCTTTTACTCGGCCATAGCGTAAGAAGAACGGTGTGCCAACATCCAGGCCCGCATTTTTCAAGCCGTTTAGCAATGCCGGTAAAATTTCACCGTGGTTGCTAGTTACCGCATCAAGGCTCAAACCATCAGACAGCACGACCTGTACCTGAGGGGCATGTTTGCATTTTTCTTTGATGATTTTTTTCGCTTCATCATTTAGCTTACGGCCTAAGTCTGGTCGCGTTAAATATTGGTCTTTATCAACGGCACAGGTTTGCACTTCCATCAAGCCACGCTCTTGCAGCCAAGACGATTCAACGTTCTTAATAACGGTATCTTTTGAGCGAGAGTGATCGGCTAAAAAACGCAACAACGCTACAGTACGAGGACGAGGTCCGGCACGGCCTGTCCCCATTCGTGCGTTGGTCTGACTCATTAAATCATCAACAATTTTTGGATCGGCGGCATTGATTACCCCATTCCATTTTTTAAAGCGCATCTCACCAAGATCAGGTAAAGAGTCATCACATGTTGATGGCGACTGCATAGCATTCACAGATTCATCAACAATTTTAGTGATCGTTGAAGCCTGTATATTCGTTTCACCAAGTTGAGCTAATACCGTCGCGACAATGCTTTGAATATTTTGATCGTTCATTACCTAGTCCTTACTTGAAGAAAATTGACGGGTCGCCCGCTTTTGAAGTGAGACGGCCATTTTCCATTAATCCCATTGTTTCCATCCATGCTTCAAACTCAGGCGCAGGACGTAAATTCAATAGCTGACGAGCGGTTGCTGTATCGTGGAAAGCGGTGGTTTGGTAGTTCAACATGATGTCATCGCCCAGAGGCATGCCGATCACAAAGTTCACCCCTGATGCCGCTAACAGCACCAATAAGTTTTCGTTGGAGTTTTGATCGGTATCAGCATGGTTGGTATAACACGCATCACAACCCATTGGCATGCCCGATAGCTTGCCCATGAAATGATCTTCTAAGCCAGCACGGATGATCTGTTGGTGGTTGTATAAATACTCAGGACCGATAAAACCAACCACGGTATTCACCAAGTGTGGGTTATAACGCTGTGCCAATGCATAACAACGGGCTTCCATCGTCATCTGGTCTGCGCCATTGTGGGCATTCGCTGATAATGCTGACCCTTGGCCTGTTTCGAAATACATCATGTTATCGCCAGCCAAATTGCTGTATTGCTTACCAATTTCATAAGCTTCATCCAGCATTTCAACTGTTACACCAAACTCATTCAGTCCCTTCTCAGAGCCCGCAATACTTTGGAATAACAAGCCAGCAGGCGCGCCTTTACGTACCGCTTCCATCTGAGTAGTAATGTGCGCTAATACACAAGGCTGAGTTGGAATATCAAACTTGGTAATCACTTCCTGGATTGAGTTAAGCATTTGAGTCGTATTTTCAACGCTATCGGTCACAGGGTTGATCCCGATAACTGCGTCACCACAACCAAATGACAGTCCTTCATAGGTTTGCGCTAAAATAGAGCTCACATTATCACGGGTATCGTTAGGTTGCAGACGGCAGCTGAAACGCCCAGGTAAACCAACGGTTGCATTGGCTTTGGTGACGACGTTTAGCTTTTTACCGCCATACATGAGGTCACTGTTCGAGCTTAATTTCGCCGTTGCAGACACCATTTCTGCGGTTAGGCCTTTACGTAAACGCTGGTAGTCTTCTTTAGTAGGATCATCCGACAGCACGTATTCACGCAGCTCACTGACCGTCCAGTTTTTGATGCTTTCAAAAACCGAGCGGTTCAAACTATCTTGGTTGATACGGGTAATAATGTCTGACTCGTAGCTCACGACCGGGTTTTCACGAAGGTCATTCAACGTCATTTCAGAGAGTACGTGTTTGGCGGCGATACGCTCTTGAGCGGTCTCTGCCGCAACCCCTGCTAATACATCACCAGAGCGAAGTTCTGATGCTTTTGCCAGTACATCTTTTACATCCCTAAATTGATAGCTTTGACCAAACAGGTTCGTTTTCAATTTCATAAAAATACTTCCTAATTAAGATGGAAAGGCAAGAGATTTAACGGTTAACGGCACTATTTCCCCACCGAAATAACTTTTACCAATATCGATGTAGTCCCCTTCGCGAGTCGCTACTTCGTCAATAACACTTAATGCATTTGTTGCTAACAATGGCTGTAATTCCATGCCTAACGCTTTACCAATATCGTTATGCATAACCACTAAAAACATCGCATGGTGATTGCCATGTTTTTCGTAAAATGATGCGAGTTCATTGGCGAGGTGTTGCACCGCGCGATAAGTAACAGGCATAGTTTCATCAAAGGAAATGGCGTAATGATCGTGCGAAAGCGCTAAATCCATTCGCTCAGCAGCAAGCACGATTTCACTGCATATTTCAGGCGCGTCTTGCTGCCAATCCACCGATGGATGCACTACCGGAATGTTCTTCAGTGGCAATTCATCAGAGTTAAGCCAAATGGTGGAGCCAGATAGGGTTAATGAATAAGCCCCGGCACCAATCACTGTCGCCCTTACCGTTTGGCTCGGTTTTTTGACGGTAAATTTGTCCAATTCCTGATGGCGCAATAACGCCCGTGCAAGCAGTGGTCCAACATCACCAAATTCCGTGGTGTCTTGATCTGCATATTGCTGGAGATAAAAACATTCACCGACACCACCACTGATAAATACGGCATCAATATCGGCGATATCTTTTAGCTCTGGCGTTTGTAATAACCGCGCAGATAGCTCGGTCAGCTTACCGTTGAGCTGCTCGACAATTAAATCAGCCATACGGGCGACAATGCGTAGCAGGTAGTCATGGCTGATCTGCCTTGGGTTAAGCGCTTCACCGAATAAATCATTAATGACGGCAATGGCTGGCTTGTGTAAGTAGCTGACTTCACCATGTGCGTTCAGCTCCACCAAGCGCCCACCAATATTTAAACAGGCGGTATCTACCACTTTCCCGTTGTTAAACACCACGTAATTGGATGTGCCACCACCAATATCAATATTGATGACTTTCGCATGATTTTTTTCTGAAAACTCTTGCGCGCCGCTTCCCCGGCCCGCAATGATTGACTCTAAATTCGGCCCGGCAGTTGCCACCACAAAATCACCCAATTGATGCGACAAATCCATGATCGCATCACGTGCATTGAATGCTTTTGCCGTTTCACCCGTAATGATGATGGCCCCGGTTTCCACGCCCTGCTTATCAAAACCCGCTAGCTCGATTTGTTGATCAATAAACTGGCGTAATGCCACCACATCAATCACACCATCGTGCGCTATTGGGGTAAAAGAAACAGGGCTCTGGTAACTGATTTCACGGTCGATAAATTCATACATTGGCACTTGCGATGCTGGCGCGCGGTTTACCACGGTCAGCGTAGAAAAAATAACCTGCGTAGTGGTGGTGCCAATGTCTATCCCTACGCTATGGATGATTTTTCTTTCCATGATTAGCCTTCCATGCCCAGATCACCCGCCAATGCTTGTTCAAGCAATGCCACAATTTGGGCAGCATTGACTTGGCGAGGTGTGCCAGTTAAACAAATGTCTGATAAGGCGTGCTCTGCAATGGCGGTAAAATCATTAGGATTGACATTAAACCCAGCCAATGACGTTGGTAGGCCCAAATCAATGATCAATTGCCTTACCTTCAAAATCGCGGCCTGACAACGCTCTCTTGTCGTCATTGAATCGCGATCAACCCCCAGTGCTTTGGCAATTTCAGCGTAAGTGTTTTCACAACATAAGCGGTTAAAGACCATCACATAAGGCAGTAGAATCGCATTCGCCACACCATGGGGAATATGATAAAACGCCCCGACTTGGTGAGAGACAGCATGCACTAAACCCAGTCCCGCATTACTGAATGACAAGCCGGCTTTGTAGGCAGCAATAGCCATGTTCAAGCGCATATCCATGTCATCGCCACAACCCACAGCAACGGGTAGCGCTTTAACCACCATCTCGATAGAGTGATAGGCATAAGCCTGCGCCAGTGGGTTGGACAGCCGAGAGGTGTAAGCCTCAATAGCATGCGTTAACGTATCAATCCCTGTCGCCGCGGTAATATGTGAAGGCACACCGAGCATTAAGGCAGGATCAAGCAGTGCCAGATCAGGCACTAATGCTGGCCCTTTGACCGGTACTTTAATGTTATTAACGACGTCTTTAATTACCGTAATATCGGTAGCTTCAGACCCTGTACCGGCTGTGGTCGGGATAGCACCTAAACCCACAGGACGTGACGCTAAGCCGCCAACTTTAAAATCAACCAATGCACCGTTGTAATTACCTAATACAGCAATCGCTTTTGCAGTGTCTAACGCCGAACCACCGCCAAACCCTAAAACAAAATCGGCACCGCTTTGGTTTAACATCGCCACGCCTTTGGCGACTAATTCGCTGTCTGGCTCACCTTGAATATCGGAGAATAAGGTCAATGTTAAACCGGCCAGTTCTATTGCAGTCTGGCAGCTTGCCGTCAGCCCTAGTTGCCACACCATTTTATCGGCAACCAAAAGAATGTGTTTTGCCCCTAGCTCAGTCAATGCCGAGCCCAGTTGATTAACACAATATGGGCCTGTTACCGTGATCGCTGGAGAGCGAAACGTGAAACCGGAATTAAAATGGCACTGTTGCAACGTTTGGGTCACGATAGTTGCAATAGTGTCAGGCGTAAGTGTCGTCATGATTTATACCTCTTCTTGCAGTGCAAGCCCGTAGCTCGCGATCGCTAACGGGGTCAAATACAAGGCACGAGACAATTCAATAATTTCAATATTTGGGAAAGTTTGCTTAAAGATATCGGAGAAACCTTTAATCAACGTGCCACCACCAGTGAGATAAATTGCTTCTGGCTGATAATTGGAAATATGCTCTGCGACAATGTCAGACATTTTTTCAATCACAGGTTTCGCCATAGCAGCAATCATCGGATCTTCATGGCTACGGCGTTTGCATAATTCGGCTTCTTCCATGTCGACACCTAACCCACCCGCGATGGTTAAGCTTACATGGCGACCGCCCGATGGCTCATCTAAAGACAGTCGCAACTCGCCATTTTCGATGATTGCCGTGCCTGTTGTACCGCCACCCACATCAACCACCGCACCGTTTTTGATATGCAGTAAGGCGGCTACGCTGCAAGGCTCATCAATCACATGACTGACCATCACCCCTGCTGACTCAACCACATTGATTGATATGCGAGGATCCGTACCCGGAGGATACGAAGTGATCACATCTTTGGGTTCAATACCCAATTTTTCTTGCACTTTTTTCAACTGACTACGCACAATGGTGCAAGCGCCTGCGTAATCTACTACCACGCCATCTCTTACGACATCTGCCCAATCTAGGAACGCCGCAATCGGCGTCCCTTGATCATTTATGACGACGGTTTGGATGTCTGCTGTGCCTAAATCCACCCCTATAAAGACCGTTTCTGGCGCAGTAAATGGCGTTTCGTCATTCACTATCTCATCAATAATCAATAGGTTTTCATTAGCTTTGGCTAGATAATCCGTCTTCATGATTTATACAATCCTAAATGAATTTACTGCAGTGCAACGACGCTTACGGGTAAAGGTCAATGCATTGGTTACGCCTTCACCTGTCGGCGTTGAAATGGTCATGGTTGTCCACCCTTCACCACCGGCACCAATCGCAGCAATAGAAGGACCATTCTTCGCGAGTAAGCTGCAATCCATCTCATACGCCATGCGGGTTAGCACATCGATATTTTTAGAGTGAATCACTGCGGTATGACGATTTTGTTTCTCTAATTCCACCGCCCAATCAATCGCTTGATCAGCATTCGCAGCACGAATAAGCGGTAAGATAGGCATCATCTGCTCAGTCACTGCAAATACGTGTGATTTATCCGCTTCAAAAATCAACAAACGGGTTTCTTCTGGCACCTCAATGCCTGCCGCCGCCGCCAGTTTCGACGCATCTCGCCCAACCCATTGTGGGTTTGCTGATGGTTTGTCACCGGGGTAGCCTTTTAGTACGACTTTTGCGATGGCTTCGGCTTCATCTAGGCTCAATAAATGCGCACCATTGCGGCACATTGCGGCTTTTAAATCGTCAGCAATAACATCAACGGCAATGATTTCTTTTTCCGTTGCACACACGATATTGTTATCAAACGAAGCACCTTGAACGATAGAAATTGCCGCACGCTCAATGTCTGCCGTTTCATCAACGACCACAGGTGGGTTGCCTGGGCCTGCCGCAATTAGACGTTTATCGGTTATACGACGAGCCGCTTCAACGACGGCATCACCACCTGTCACAACCAATAAACGAATACCTGGGTATACAAACAAGGCTTCGGCGTTTTCAAGTGATGGTTTTTCTACCGTTGTACAAATTGCATTAGGGCCACCAACACTCTCACACGCTTTGTTAACTAGCTGAATGGCGTATTGAGAGACTTTTTTCGCCGCCGGGTGCGGTGCGAAAACAATGGCATTGCCGCCAGCTATCATGCTGATGGCGTTATTAATCACAGTACAACTTGGGTTAGTACTTGGCGTAACAGAGGCGATCACACCCCAAGGTGCATTCTCCATCAAGCTCATACCTGCATCACCAGACGCTGCTTGAGGAGATAAAATTTCTGTACCCGGTGTACGTTGAGAGACCAAAATGTGTTTTTTGATTTTGTCTTCAACGCGGCCAAAACCCGTTTCTGCTACTGCCATTTCTGACAGCTCTTGAGCGTGCTTTTTCGCCATACGACGAATCGCGGTGATCATCTCATCACGCAGTGCTACGCTTCGGATCTGTTTTTGTGCTTTTGTTGCTGCGGCAACTGCACCGTCTAAGGTTGGGAATACGCCATAATTCCCTTTTTCGGTGTGGACTTGCTGCTCCAAAGCAGTATGAGTATTACCACTAAGCTGTAATACAACCTGCTTTACGATTTCTTCAATTTGTTTTGGGTCCATCTTCACTACTCCACCGCATTAGCTAAAGTTACTTTCCGTAACAACGCTCGCCACCTGCGGTAACTTCATCAATAATACCAACAACACAAAGATCAACCGGAGATCCGTCAGTAGAACCAGAATAAGCTGTTCTTGCTGAGCTACCAGACACCACCATTACCCATTCCCCTTCGCCAGCACCTAACTGATCCATGGCAATGTGTACTTCTCCTGTGGCGTTACCTTGAGGATTAACAAACTCAACCAAACACAATTTATCCATTTGCATGTTTCGACTGCGTACAGTGGCAATCACATGACCGATAACACGAGCAATTCTCATGAGATCTCCTGCTAAAAGGTATCCCCTAGATCCACAACGAACCTAGGGCAAGCCACTATTTTGTTTTAGGGGTAATAGGAAATACTTTTTCTAGATCTTTTGACGGGCGAGGAATAACGTGTACCGCTACCAATTCACCTAAACGCTGAGCAACCACTGAGCCCGCATCAGTTGCTGCTTTACATGACGCAACATCACCACGAATAAGTGCAACCACATAGCCCGAACCAATTTGTTGATAACCAACTAGCTCAACACGCGCTGCTTTCACCATGGCATCAGACGCTTCAATCAACGCTGTTAACCCTTTGGTTTCTAAAATACCTAATGCATCCATTTTTCTACCCTTCTTAAAAATACTATTTAGTATTGCGAGCTGATTTAGCCGCAGTTGCTTCTTTCTCTGATGCAGTTTCTTCTAATTTAATAGGGAAAATTGCTTCTAAGTCACTGTGTGGACGAGGAATAACATGCACAGCAACCACTTCACCTAAACGTTGTGCTGCTGCTGCACCGGCATCTGTAGCCGCTTTACATGCAGCGACGTCACCACGAACAATCGCTGACACAATGCCTGAGCCAATTTGCTTGTAGCCGACTAACTCAACACGTGCTGCTTTTACCATCGCATCCGATGCTTCGATCAATGCCGTAAGACCTTTTGTTTCAATAATACCTAGAGCTTCCATTTTATTTCCTTTTAGATATCAGTTTGTTAGAGGTTAGAGGCAAGCAGCGATATATCGACGATATCGTCAGCACTGCACCCTCTAGATAAATCATGAACCGAACTCGCGAGTCCTTGTAACATTGGGCCTAACGCTATATAGCCCCCCAAACGTTGAGCAACTTTATAGGCAATATTTCCCGCATTCAGTGAAGGGAAAATAAAGACATTGGCAGAACCTTCGAGTTTACTGCCCGGCATTTTTTGCGAAGCAATTGCAGGTACTATTGCCGCATCAAATTGCACTTCACCTTCAATAATCAAATCTGGCGCGCGTTCACGTACCATATTGGTTGCTTCTATGACATGATTAATCGTGGCGTGTTGTGCACTGCCTTTGGTTGAAAAAGAGAGCATGGCGACACGCGGCTCAATGCCCGTTAATCGTTGATAATTACGTGCAGTATCTATTGCGATATCAGCCAGTTGCTCTGCTGTTGGCAGCGGAATAACGCCGGCATCAGAGAAGGCAAATGTGTTTTGCCCGTCAGGCGACAGCATCATAAAAAAGCTTGATACCGTATTGGTTTGCTTCGCAATGCCAACACCTCGTAACGCAGCCCGAATCACATCCCCCGTAGAAGATTGATTACCAGCAATACAAATATCGGCGTAACCTTGATCAACCATCATCATGGCGAAATTAAGCGGCTGTTTAAGCAGCTCAATCGCGACTTCTCGCGTCATGGGTTTACGCTGCTTGGCGATATAGCGCGTCGTCATTTCATCGAAACAGCCTGCAAATTCAGGCGACAATACCGTTAAGCACGGCATAGCCACACCACTGTTATGAGCGTAATCACGCAACATATGTGGACTGCCTAATAAAATAGGCTCTGCCAAACCCGCTTGTTTCAGATCGTTCGCCGCATGCAATAATCGAATGTCATTGGAATCAGGAAAGACGATCCGTTTAGGCTGCTTTCGGCAAGACTCTCGGCATTTATCAAGTAACTTCATTTTGATACGCCTTTTAACACTAACTCACGCCCATTCTGGTGCTGCCACACCAAAATCATCACCACATAAACCGCACTAGAAAGGCGATTCAGACCTGCGACAATATCTTCTCGGCTTACACCATTGCTGGTTAATTGCATGCTCGGATCAAGAAAAGTCGTGATCGCTGCCAGTTCTAATTCACGAACTTGAGCGCGCAAATAATTCAACTCTGCAACTAACTTTCCATAACTGACATCTGGCAGCATATGGTCATGCCCAAGATGTTTGAGTGGGTTATGCGACCATTGATGAATAACACTGGCGTCAAACTCACCTAAACTCAGCTCAGGTAATGGTTGGCTAGTCACTTCAGATTGCAGGACTTGCCCTAAATAAGAGCGAATATCAGCCATGAAACATTTGAGTATTTCAGGCTGCTGCTCCATTGCACATTGCACAACAACGCAATAGCTAATGCAGGCATCTAACTTGCCACGCAATAAAATCCGTGGATGAGTTTTAGGCACGAGCACTTTGTCATCGAGGTGTGTCATTAGTGCAGGCTTGTCATCCACATTCGAGTGACACAGCACGCAGCTATTTTGAGGGCGAATATTGTTACTTTTTAACGGATGAACGCGTTCAAACTCTGGTGACGCCGAGCTTGTCGCCTCTTTTTCCACAAAAACTTGCCCTTTATCATCATGCCAACGCACAGTGATCTTTCTTTCTGTCAGCATTTGCTGAGCGGCAGGGGTGAAACGTGTGCCGATTTCTAACTGAATTTCACCATTTTGTCGCATACCAAAATACTGCTTGAGAAAATCTTCAGTAATAAACTTAGGTATACTTTGCGTGCTCATGCTTACGCCCACTCAACAGGGTAAGTGATGTAGACATAACGAACATGAGTTGGCGTGCCGAACTCAACTGAACTGTTTTTAGGAATAAAAATAACTTCACCAGGTTTAGCAATCGTCGTACCTGATGCCGTTTTGACATGAAGCTCACCTTCAAGAACAACGTTCACTTCATCGTAGGTTAACGTCCATGGGAAGAAGGCGTTTTCCCATCCCATATAACCGACACCCATGTTGCTGCCGTCTTTGGCACCAATCACATCGGTTAAGCCGATATTTTTCCCCGGCGCGCCATCAAACATCTCCAGCTTCACCGCATTACCGTGGATCAATACGATACCGTCGTCATTAATTTGACGAGGAGAAGCGGGTAATTTTTGATTGAAATCAGCCATGGCAGCTGCAATCAATTGCTGAATTTGAGTGCTCTTTTCTGCATCCACATGCGAGAGTTGTGATTCAATCTCAGCTTGGATACGTGAAGATTGATCTTGCACCATTGCTGGCGCTGGCGATACACACTCAGACTCACATGACACAACTGCCGCTGGTGCTGGTGTTGTTGGAGCTTGTGCTGGCGCTGCGTCTAATAGTTCAATGCTTTCAACTTTAGCCACTTCACGCGCTTCTGGGGTAATAATAAAATCTTTAAAGGGTACAACAAGGTAGGTTTTTTTCTCGGACTTAGCTTGTCGAATATCCGCAGCAGAAATTAGCTGTTTCATAACGTCATTTCCTTAGCCGTTTTCACAACATCACTCCAGCAAGAACTACTAAAGTGATAATAAATAGTGAGAAAGTTTATCTATCGAATCTTGGTCAAAAATAGAAACCTCAAAATAAGGCTCGGGTATTCTATTTTCTTTGAATAATTTTCTAGCGTGAATTATATCTGCATCACTTTCGTCTACTTTGCTTATCACGCCAATAATATTTTTATTGGGGTAAACATTGAGTAATCCATTTGGCGGTGCGAATCGTTTACCATTTGCAGGCTGTAACAAAACAATATTTTTGACGTTACAAATAGTCGTAAGCAATGCACCATTTAGTGATCGCTTATCGATAAACTCGCCTGGAGTATCAATGACTTTTCCCGGATAAAATATAGGTGACTGCGTTTTCCCTGTGTTAGTTTCCATGTTAACTAATTTATCGACCAGAGCAGACTTGCCTGCATCTACCTCGCCAACAAAAACAACATTGTCCAAACTTTGTTTTTTCATTATTAAGTTCTTGTTATTTGGCAACTATTGTAAGATAACGTTCGATTTAATACTTCACACACTGTTTTAAGTGATTCATCAACGGCTGCGACAGATCCAGTAATCACTAACGCGCCTGAGAAACGGTCTAGAAAACCGATATGAACATCGGCAGATTTTGTCGCTATATCACCGGCTATTATCGATGTTTCTCCTGGAGTTAACGTCAGAATACCGATAGCGCCCTGGCTCTCAACCCCCACTCTTTCACATAATTCTTCCGTTGGATTTGCAATTAAATGCGCCAGGGTAACTTGTTTCCCTGGTACAAATTCTTGAATAATTCTTTCTTTTCCAGATGCAAGATCAAGCATAGAAGTTATATTTATAAACTGAATTTGCGACCAATCTACTCCCAAAGGATTAGTCCGTCAATCACGTATATACGCTATTGTTATATATATCATCTAGTTATGATCTTAATCACATAACATTATTTTAAAGCATTGTTTGCAAGTATGACCTTGGTCACAGAATATTATTTAGAAACGCATTCTAAATATGGTAAAAGTCACAAAATATTATTTACACATTATTTATTAATTATGATCTCAATCACGGAACCTCATTATCTCGATTATTTTATAAACATAATAGTAGAAGACAAACAGAAATAATAAACAGATTAAGTTAACACCAAGCATTTTTTATAAAATAAATTTATTCAAAGATGATTCCCTGAGATAAATATATATAAATGTTAGCTTGATTGTTTGTTTTGTTATTAAATTAATATTCTATTAACTGCGTTGTTCACTATCACAATCAGACTGAACAGAAGCTTATAACCAGTTACTTTTTTTAACCGTCGGTTTCACCCCATTCGACAACAATCTCATCATCGCGGCTTATCATTTAATGCTTTGTAGTCAATCATGGCGAAGACTTTATCGCTAACATTTGTGACATGCTTTGACTAGCAACGCTAATAAATCAGCGTTCTTCGAACATTTGCTTGTACGACTTCGTCTGCAATGCTGCTTCAGTTAACCCAAATTGGTTCGCCAGTGCTTCAAGTTCAACTTTATATGTTGATAACATCGATTCATTGTCTGTCATAATTGCAAATTCGGCAAAATCACCAATGCCGACTAAAGAGTCAACGGTGATATGGAACTCCCCCACAAAGTAGATACTACGGATTTTCTTGGCTTTCAACACAATGTCGTAGCCCATCGTTTCTAACATACTTCGAGCATGAGAAGCATCAGTGATATTTGTCGCCTCACATCTATCGGACTCCGGCCCTTTGACAATCCACAGCTTGATACCTGAAGGCTCCATCGTACGAATACAAAGGCTCTTGTTCTGAGCCTGTAACGTTTTATCAGAAAAATCAAAATACCAGTCGCATTCTGTATTGTCTTGAAGCATGACATCATGAGGTATCATGCTCAACGTTTCCAAAAATTCTGATTTTGAGTGAAGACGATACTTTAGTTCTACTTCGAACTTACCTTGAAAATGATCATTACTCACGTGTTACCTCTACGACAAATAAAAAACATTATCATATGTCAGATATGAAAAAGAATTACTAGCGCGAACCATTGTTGTATTGGTGAAACACCTGTCCTGCTCGTTATCGGCTACTTAGCTGGCGATTTCAACAACCACCGGCACTACTGACAAAACAAGTAAGCCTGACACCATCACCAAACTAACAGCTTTCCTCTGAGGGCCGATATGGCTCTTCATATGGAAGATGGCTTACTAAAAGCTTTAAATAAAACAATGGTAAAAACCACTCTAAACCAACAGGACTTGGCAGCAAATAGAGCGACATAATTAGCGCAAGGCCATAAAATGCAAGTGATATAGGCCGCTGAAGATAAATCGGCGATAGTAAGATACATGCAGAGGCAATAAGCAAGAATCCCCCAGAATATAAAATCCACGGGATGTCAAACGACAAGAATAGCCACGAAACCAAGACCAAGTGGCACAAATGAGTGACTACGAACTTGTAATGATCGAGAAAACCCTGACCATTACGGTGATACCAACGTTTAGCGGTTGATGTGGCATTCGTGAGAATACCGCCAGCCATATCAGCCGCAAGAAGAGCACAAATTATGTATTGAGCAGTACCCCAATCAACGGGAAGAGTCAGCGCATAAGCCACAGAAACAATGAGTGCGACTATAGGAATAATAATTTGAATCGCTAATTCGGCTTTTGTTGCGCCAGGGCCAATAAACTTATCCAGAGATCCAGCCAGGCCTTTTTTTGGCTCAGGATATTTCCATTCTATTTTCATAATGATTACTCCGTCACTGGATTTAACCGTTAATAAAGGTTAGGTCACCCTGTCACAATCGCTCTATGGCACTGCATTTTCGTCATACCAATAAACTAAATGTCAGTATCCATGGCTAAGATCCTACAGGCAAGGTATTGAGCCACAAAACCGGCTCTGGCTCTAAAACATTGGCTTGGTACGAGCTGCAGCACATAACCTTATCGGTTATAACCGTGGTAATGGCTACCACACAAACAGTTTAAAATAACTAATGATTACAAATGCAGTGGTCAACCCCACCCAGCCAATAGCCCTCGTTACAACCTCTGGACAATTCGTATTGAAATGGGGATACAGAATGGCGCCAAACGATAACATTGGTAAGAAACCGTAAAGTTGTCCCATATACTTTGATGTTGCAGCGGGAAAGGGACCTACTATCAGATATATTATCAGGTAAATGCCATAAACACCGATTGCTAACAAAGCTTCCTGTTGAGACGTTTCACTACCATCTGAACAAAAATAAAAACCAATTAAAACCGCATACACAATGACATCAATCAAGGCAGAATATTCCTCTAATTTTTTCAATAAACCTATGATACTTGGTAATGTCTGACGATCAAATTCGTTGAAGGCCACACTAGCCATGCATTGTATAATTATCGATAAAGTACGATCACGGTAATATAACCATTGCAGTGAAGTGCGCTGAGCGAAGGGAATATTAGGATGTAAAAAAACGACAATTAAGTCGGTTTTTTATGTGTGGCGGAGCCAAAGCAAGGAATGACGGGATTTACTGCTCGCAAGCTCGCGCCCTTTGGGCTATTGCCTTTTCGCACCTTCGGCACGGGCAATGTGCTTTCGCTTCGCTCAGGTGAACCCTTGCCTAGGATTCTGCACCCTATCTCATTCTTTCCCAAGTAACAGATGTAAAAAAGCCGACAATTAAGTCGGCTTTTTTATGTTTGGCGGAGAGATAGGGATTTACTGCTCGCAAGCTCGCGCCCTTTGGGCGATTGCCTTTTCGCACCTTCGGCACGGGCAATGTGCTTTCGCTTCGCTCAGGTGAACCCTTACCTAGGATTCTGCACCCTATCTCATTCTTTCCCAAGTAACAGATGTAAAAAAGCCGACAATTAAGTCGGCTTTTTTATGTTTGGCGGAGAGATAGGGATTTGAACCCTAGGTGGGCTATAAACCCACGCCGGTTTTCAAGACCGGTGCTTTAAACCACTCAGCCATCTCTCCTGAGTGCGATGAATAATACGAGCTCACTGACATTGTGTAAAGGGATTTTTCATCCATTTTGCGCAACTGCGCAGAGAACACACAATACGGTTACACTAACAACAACTAGTTGTATGCGCGGGCAAATTTACCGCTGGATGTTACGTTATACTCACCCGTGTTTGCCGGTATAAATACCGACTCCCCTTTCGCAACCATTAAGCTTTCACCATCAGCATGGGCAACCATCAGCGGTGCATCAACAGCTAAAAGGATTTCAGCACTGTCAGTACATAAAACTAACGCTTGTGGCTGCTGATATACGCTGAATTTAAAGTCAGGAACAGGGACGGGGTAATATTCAACACCGTTGTCTACCTGCGGAGCCAACAGCAGGGTATCCAGCGGCATTGGTACACAGCGGGTACAGGCCACCAACTCTGGCACATCCATGTATTTTGGCGTCAGGCCAGCTCGCAGAACATTGTCTGAGTTAGCCATGATCTCAAGCCCAGTACCTTTGATATAAGCGTGTGGTGTACATGCATCCAGGAACATGGCTTCACCCGGTTGTAGTGTCAATGTATTAAGCATCAGTGGGCCAAACAAACCAATATCACCAGGATATTGCTCTGCCAGCTCAAGAATTAATGCAAACAGAGGATCACTGGTGTTCGCAGCAGCATAAGCCAATAATTGACTGACACTGCTCTCTTTCGCTTCCCCTTCCAACGATAGCATCGCTTCAAAGAAAGCGGCCAAGCCTGCTTCATTTTGGTTGTCTGCTAATGCGTCCACCAGCATAGTCAGCCCATCAATGCCTAAAGCGCGGAAATACGCGACGATATCGACAAACTCACGGAAACCATTCATTGCTTGATAAGGCGTCAGCGCGTAAACCAATTCTGGCTTGTGGTTTGGATCTTTATAATTGCGATTACCCGCAGTACGTGGGATACCTTGTGCTTCTTCTTTGGCAAATCCCGCTTCAGCTTGTGCTTTACTTGGGTGCACCTGAATCGACAAGGCTTTATCTGCTGCCAGTACTTTAAACAGGTACGGTAATTCTCCGTATTGCTTAGCCGTATCAGCACCAATGATGGTTGGCATATCAGCGGCAATAAACGATGACAGCAAGGTTGGCTGGCCGTTTACATCAATCTGAGAACAACCATTCTGGTGTGCGCCCATCCAAATCTCGGCTTGAGGCTTGGCTTCTGGGTTTTCAATGCCGAACAACTCGGCCATTGAAGTCGTACTACCCCATGCGTAATCCTGAATGACATTATGCATACGATAAAAGCGAGGAGACGTTGTCATAACTTTCCTTATGTCCAATGCAAATTTCATTAATGCCAAACACACTGTTGCGTTAAATGACGTCAATGAGAGGTACACTATTATTGAAGCCAAGCATGCTACCAAATTCTGATGCCCAGTTGATGCTATTTTTTATCTTACTCAAGGTACAGCTTAAAAAAACTCCCTCTATATATAGAGGGAGTTAACACTGGCACAGTACTATATTGCTACCATACCGCTTGCCATTCACATAAGGGGGATTATGCTACGGCTTGTTGTTGTGCTTTTGCTTGACGCATTTTCTTCAGTGAAACGGCAACCAGTGCGGTAACAACAGCACCTGCAGCCATACAAGCCAGCGCCAGCAGAGGTTTGTTCATCGCACCCAGCAGAGCAACAACCGGGCCACCGTGTGCCACGCTGTTAGTAATGCCGAATGAGAAGGCCATCACTGCTGCCACCATTGAACCAAGTACGTTAGCAGGGATCACTGACATTGGGTCTTGCGCTGCAAACGGAATCGCACCTTCAGAGATACCCACCAAGCCCATCGCACCGGATGCCTTACCCGCTTCAATTTCAGACTCTTCAAAGATATTGAACTTACGGCCAATCACTGTCGCCAATGACATACCCAGTGGTGCAACAGGAATAGCACAAGCCATCGCTCCCATGAACTGTGTCTGACCACTCGCAATCATACCGACAGAGAATAGGAAGGCTACCTTGTTGAATGGACCACCCATATCAAAACCAGCCATACCACCCAACACAATACCTAATAGGATCACGTTACCTGAGCTCATGCTGGTTAGCATGGCATTCAAACTGTCCATCAAGCTAGCGATAGGTGCGCCAATCACGAAGATGAACAAGCTAGAGATAAACAAGCTACCGGCGATCGGGGCGATCATAATCGGTACAAGCGGCTGAATGAATTTATGGTAGTTAATACTCACAATCCATTTCACAAAGTAACCCACAAGCAGACCCGCAACGATAGCACCGATGAAACCCGTACCAGCGTCAGCACCGTAGAATGAGCCATTGTTGGCAATCCAGCCACCGATCAGACCCGGAGCCAGAGCAGGACGGTCCGCAATCGCATAGGCAATATAACCCGCCAGAATTGGGATCATCAGGGTAAAGGCAACCACACCGACATCCAGCACTTTATTCCACATACTGCCAGGAGGAATCGCCATCCCCGCTTCTGTTGGCTGACCACCCACGGCCAATGCTAAAGCAATCAACAAACCGCCGGTTACCACAAACGGGATCATGTGTGATACGCCGTTCATCAGATAGCGATAAAGATCAGAACGCGCCTGTGACACCTTGCTCTCTGTATTCTCTGACGCGCCATCCCCCGTCGCTTGATATGCAGGGGCTTGGAGAGCTTGGTTGATCAAGCCCTTGGCATCTTTAATTGGCGCTTTTACACCCGTTTTAATTAATCTTTTACCGGCAAAACGTGTCATGTCGACCTGCTTGTCACAGCTCACGATAATTGCTTCAGCGTTCGCAATTTCTTCGGCTGTCGGGCTGTTCTTCACCCCGATAGAACCATTCGTTTCCACTTTGATGGTATAACCCAGCTCTGCGGCACCTTTTTCTAGTGCTTCGGCAGCAAGGTAAGTGTGGGCGACACCCGCAGGACAACCCGTCACACCAATCAGCAGACCTTTATCCGCAACGGGAGTGTCTGCTACTTCTGTTTTCGCCAATAACAGGCCAAGCGCGTCTTGTTCTGTTTTAGCGCTGAGGAATGCGTCAATAAATCCATCTTCAATTAACTTAGAAGACAGTTCTGCTAATACTTCAATATGGTGGTTTGCGCCGCCATCTGGCGAAGCAATCATGAAAAAGAGTTTAGAAGGCAGACCATCTTCGGCACCATATTCGATACCGGTACGGCTCACACCGATGGCCACTGCTGGCTCAATAACCGCACCACTCTTGGCATGAGGCAGCGCAACACCGTCTTCAAAACCCGTGTTACCAAGCTCTTCACGGGCATGGATATCCATCAAAAACTGTTGCTTATCGCTGATCCGACCCTGCGCATGCAGGCAGTCGATCATCTCAACAAACACCTCTTCTTTTGTGGTTGCTTTTAAGTTCAAGCAAATCAAATTCTCATTAATCAAATTGGTGATCATGAGTGTTCCCCTTTATTGTTCTGATTCGGCATGTTGTCTGCCAGTGACTATATTGTCAGTGAATAAGGGGCCATCTTGTAGTGTATCAGAGTGGCATTTACTGGAAATTTGTAACATCACCGGATTTCTGTGATCTAATTCTCACAAGTTTACCCGTTAAGAAACTCGAACAAAAACCAACAAAAAACACTATATATCAATAGTATAGTTGCATGACACCTTATGGATATACAGCAAAATATATCAATCGAAAAACACATAACTAGATTGAAGTAACACTAATATTGCGACGACTTAGCTGCATTTAAGTGATCTGGTTCACGCTATTTGCGTGCCACCAAGCACAATCATGGCAGTTCATCGGCCAGCCATTGATAATGAGGCCTCTCTTTTATTGTTCTCTCTGTTTGGGAATTGCATCTATGGACCAAGTGTTTCATCACCTTCTGGAAAACATACTGTCTGAACGTGAACACTTTAATCGTATCTGGTTTGCCAGCGATCATGTCACGCCACCAGCGTTTAGTTACCAAGTGAACTTCCCTCGCCTAGAAATGGTGATCAGTGGTGAATACATCAATGAACTGGAAGACCCGGATCACGGCATTACAGAAGTGACTATCATGGCAGGCGATGCGCTATACATTCCCCCTAACAGCTGGAACAAACCCAACTGGGATACCGAATGCTCGGTACTGAGCTTATTGTTTGGCCGTCGGCAGCTGGGGTTTAGCCTTGTCAGTAAAGGAAAGGGGCAAGTCGGTTTTTTTGATGTACAAAAGCACAGTATTCAAACCCGGACAGGCCACGCCATTGATCATATTCTGGCGGCTCTGAACGCACTGGCCAAAGAGCCCATCCAAAAGCCGATGGATGAACATTTACTGCAGGCGCTCTTGAGCTATTGTCAGCAGATGCTTACGATGCCGGACAGCACCAAGAAAAAACGCAGTGAGGATCTTTACCAGGGGATCTGTATTTATATTCAGGAGAACTTCCACCGCCCCATCACGCGAGATTCAATTGCTCGGCGCTTCAATATCACCCCAAACCACCTGTCGAGACTATTTCGCCAGCAAGGCCATATGCGGATGGCTGATTACATTACTTGGGTGCGTATCGAACGCGCTAAATTTATGCTTAAAAAATACACATTCAGACTCAACGAAGTTGCGACGCGCTGTGGCTTTGTGGATGTAAATTATTTCTACCGGGTATTTAAAACCAAAACCGGGATGACACCATCAGAGTATCGAGCCCAGCAGTAACGCCATTAACGACGAACTGTGGGCCTTACTTTCCAGCCAGACCCTTTATGGCCCGGTATGTCGAAAAGGTGCAGCTAAGGTATGAAGCACGATGCTTTCAAGCACATCTAACTGATAATTGTCTGTCAGTACTTGACAGTAGTCTGGCTCTAGCAATGCTTGCGAAAATGACGAGAACGCAATCAAATGCGGGCGCTGTGGTGGTAGAGGGAGCGTCAACCCAATAACTCGCGAAACGCGCCCACGCTTAGTGCCCCACTCGATAGGATGTAGTAATGAGGCAATCACAATCTGAGGTGTATTCACCTCGGCACTCATAATATGGGGCAAAGCAATGCCGTTCCCCATTGCTGTTGAAGAAACAGCTTCACGATGTTGCATAGATTGTAGCAATGTCTGACAGGAAGCAGCTGTTGATACGGATCCCGCGACTTGCTGGCAAATTTGCTCCAGCACCCAGTCTTTATCACCAATGGTTTCACGGGTATCCAGTTGCAATGAATGTATCTGACAGGCAAAAGGCAGCATGGCACTTGGCATATGCCGTGATATGGCATGCTTACGTCGATACCCGCCACTCTCTATATCACCGTGCTCCGCGGCACAATCGGTCAGCACCATGCAGGCAAGCTCGGCATCGACACCTTCAATCAAAATTTGGCAGAGATCGCCGGGTAATGAGCCTAAACTCATAACCCGCATAGGTTGCTCGACATTGGCCATTTTCAAACGCGAAATATTGCTCATCACCACCACGGAGCGAAAATACCCTGCCAGCTGCTTCAGCCGGTTTAGGCCCCAAGCAGGCAAACCATCTCGCCCCAATGTAAAGGTGATACGCCTTTCGATCATAATGTTTTACAGCGGTTCAAGACGCTAACCGGATCAGTCAGCACATCTTCGATAGTTACACAGTGAATCTTACTACCAGTAAAACGTGCACGGTGCTCAATTTCAATGTCTGAAGCGATAAGTACGACATCTGCACGGCCAATGTCCTGCACACTGAGTGGATGTTCAATACCCATTGCTCCCTGTGTTTCGACCAAAATTTGTATACCAAGCTGCTGAGCGGCTTTTTTTAACTCAACCGCCGCCATATACGTGTGAGCGATACCTGTTGGACAGGCTGTAACTGCAACAATCTTCATTTTTACTTTTCTCTAAACCTAACCATGACGCCAAGAAAACTCGGAAATCATCCATTTATATGATGAATATATAATCGCAACGCTCAACGACTGCAAGGCTAGCTACAAAATTCACATCAGAAATTGATCTATCACACCTATCACACCCCGAGAAGACGCATTTTACCCCTAGCCATAACGCATAGCTTACTGGTAAAATCCGCCTCCAACAGAAATCCCAAATATCAAAAAGAGAGTGATTCCTATGGGACGCAGTTTCGAAGTCCGTAAAGCCTCGATGGCTAAAACACAGGGCGCAAAAATCAAAGTTTACTCAAAATACGGTAAAGAAATTTACGTTATTGCGAAAAACGGTGGTATTGACCCTGACACTAACCTTTCGCTGAAGCGCATGATCGAAAAAGCGAAAAAAGATCAGGTGCCTAGCCACGTTATCGACAAAGCGATCGACAAGGCTAAAGGTGGCGGCGGTGAAGATTTCGCAACTGCTCGCTATGAAGGTTTCGGCCCTGGTAACTGTATGGTGATCGTTGACTGTCTAACTGACAACAACAACCGTACTTTCATGGACGTACGTCAGTGCTTCGTGAAAAATGGTGCTAAAATTGGCTCTCCAGGTACATCAGCACACATGTTTGAGCACCAAGCTGTATTCCAGTTTGCTGGTGATGACGAAGATGCTGTACTAGAAATCCTGATGATGGATGACATTGATGTGACTGACGTTGAGTGTGAAGATGGTGTTATCACTGTTTTTGCTCCTCATACTGAATTTTTCAAGGTGAAAAACTCGCTATCAGCAGCAATGCCTGACGTTACCCTAGATGTTGAAGAAATTTCTTTCGTACCACAAACCATGACAGAGCTTGCTGGCGATGATGTGGCCATGTTCGAGAAGTTCCTTGACGCACTTAACGATTGTGATGACGTGCAAAACGTTTACCACAACGCAGAAATTGCAGATTAATTCTGTGCTTTCAAAAACAGCTGGCATTGCCAGCTGTTTTTTTATCTGGCAATCGTAACGATTGCATAATCAAGAACACACCACTCCCGATCCTATTTGCCCTGCCCATTATTGATCTTGGCTTCTTCCCGCTACAGTACAAGCTGACCATAGCGATTAAACGCATAGCGACTCGCGACATAAAGCGACGTTGTCACAGATAGCGTAGCTGAAATAAAAATAGCGACCATGATCACCAACTGATATTTCACTGCCAGCAACGGCGCCGTCCCACCCAAAATCTGCCCCGTCATCATACCCGGTAAACTCACAATACCCAATGTCGTCATAGACGCCAGTTGCGGGGCCAGCGCCGCCCTCACCGCAGTGCGGATAAACGGCAATTCAGGTTTAGGAGCCCCGAGCGCGAGATAAAACTGATATTCATCCTGCCGCTCTTTTAGGCTACTGTACCAACGCTCTAGCGCCAGCACATTGGCCGCCAGGCAATTCCCTAGCAACATACCCGCTACCGGGATCAAATACTGCGCCTGCCACCACGGTTCAACGTGGATAACACCAGCCAGTAACGGCGGTAATACCGCCAGTAACGCTACAATATGCCCGACTAAGACTGCCGGTATCACACGCTTAATCGACACGCCCGCCCGACGACAAATGGTGAAACCCGCCACGATAACCATTAGTGATAACCACACTGAATTCAGCCATGGGTTCTGAAAGGCAAACAAGGTCTGCAAATACAAACCAACAACCGCTAGCTGCAAGGTCATCCGTAATACAGCAGCAATCATGGTTTGACCCAAGCCAAGCTGCCAGCGCTGAAACAGTATGAGCGGAAGCAGCAATAAGGAATAAAATCCAGCTAACGCCCAGTGACTGATCGTTAATGCACTATCCATGCACCTCTCCCATCACATACTGACAATGCGCAGCCGCAACCCACACCGGATCATGAGAGACCGAGATCATTGTCTGTTGCTGCAGCGCCAATAATGCCATCACCCTATCTCGACTGGCGGGATCCAATGCCGAGGTGGGTTCATCCAACAACCATAATGGCCGCTCCATCAACAGTGCTCGTGCGATTGCCAGACGTTGTTTTTCTCCACCAGATAGCATATTGACCGCTTTATCAAGCGGATGCTGTAAACCTAACGCCACTAATACCGCGACACATCTGGCGTTATCTGGCTGAGGTAATGGCGAGGCGTTAAGTTGCCAGGGCAGTAATAGCATCGCAGCAATCGTCTCTGCCCCCATGACTGGCTGTTGCGGTAAATAACAAAACTGCTGACGCCACCAGCTCAGGTTATGCTCTGAAATGGGTTGGTCCTGCCAGTAAAAGTGTCCATGCTGAGCAGGACGTAGCCCAGCAAGAACCTGTAATAAGCTGGATTTACCACACCCTGAAGGCCCGGAAATCACCAAGTGTTCACCCGGCATAAGGTCTGTCGTAAGCCGCAATAACGGTAGTGATTCAAACCCGGAAAACAACTCATTAATAATTAGTATTGGATCGTGATCAGTCATAGGCTACTCCCATCCTATGAGAGAGTGTAATGACAACATCATTATGATTCAAACCGTTAGCTTTCATTGTCCCCATCAATAATACTAATACTCCATTCAACACTACAGGCTTGAAAAGCACTTACCATGCTCAGGAGAATTAGCCTTGAATTTAATGTGAGAGGATCACTCTGCATCCTGTATCTAGAGACAACTTAGACATACAAGCCATTAATATTGCAACCTAAATCTAAAATATTTTTTGTTTTGCATGGTCAATGTGTCAATTGTATCCAAATGTGAAATAGACCATAATACGCCAAATATTGATAGGTATACCCAAGCTACCTCAAGATGTCCGTTTCAGCGAGAATGTCTTGGCTTCTAATCAAGGCGGAGATTTGTAGACATAGTGGTTCTACGTTAAAAATCTGCAACACAGAATAGAAGCCATGACAACTCGCCCTTTGGGAGTGAGTCAGCACGCCCACTTCAGTGTCAAATACGCTTGAAAAGGAATAACTATTCCCGCGCGTATTTTCCTTGAATTGAGCGTGCTGAGCTCGCTCTGAATCCTGCATCTTGAGGTAGCTTGGGTATATAATAATAGCCTCCAACAGGTATCGTGGTAATGGAACATAAAATACTGGTCGTAGAAGATAGCCGCCCCTTTCGACGTGTTATTGAAAGCGAATTAAGGCGCGCTGGTTACACCCCGATACTCGCCCACACTATTGCCGAAGCAGAGAAGATTCTGGATACCAGTACTGACTTTCTCTGCGCAGTGCTCGATTACTGCCTCCCCGACGGTCAGGATGGTGAAATTATTGATGTCTGCCTCTCCGTTGATATCAAAGTTATTGTACTCACCGCATTGATGGATGAAATGACCCGTGAACGGGTGCTAGCCAAAACCGTTATCGATTACATACCTAAAGACAGTCCAACCTGCATTGCTAACATGATCCCTATTCTAAAACGCCTGGAGCGTAATAAGGGTCACAAAGCACTGGTTGTTGATGATTCCATAACAGCCCGAAAATATGTGCGTAGCCTGTTGGAACGCCAGTATCTGACCGTTGTTGAAGCCAACAATGGCGAACAAGCACTTGAAATCATAACGAAAAAAACCGATATTTCACTGGTGATCACTGACTATGCCATGCCAGAACGTGATGGTGTTAGCTTAACCAAGGAATTGAGAAAACGCTTCCAGCCCGGACAGCTAGCAATTATCGGCCTATCGGCCAGTGATGAAAACGCACTCACCGCGCGTTTTCTCAAGGCGGGCGCCAATGATTTTTTAAAGAAACCCTTCAATCAAGAAGAATTATACTGCCGTCTGCATAGCACTCTGAATATTCTTGATTCAGAACGGAACCTCTACCAACTGGCCAACAAAGATTACCTCACCCAAGTCTGGAACCGGCGCTATTTCTTTGAGCATGCAATGGCCAAGCAGCAGAGCGGGCCTCGTTGCCTTGCCTTACTTGATATCGATAACTTTAAGCAACTCAATGATAGCTACGGTCATCATATTGGTGACATGGTACTCATTGAACTCGCGAATACTCTACAGAACTATTTCCCTGATGCTTTAGTGGCACGCTATGGTGGTGAAGAATTCTGTATCTTGTATGGTAATTCATCTCAAATATTCATTCAGCGTCTGGATGCGATGATCAAAGATATTGCCAATACTGAACTGAGTATTCTCAGCAATATCATCAAATTCACCGTCAGTATCGGTATCGTGAATGCCCATTCCAGCATCCACGAACTCCTCAAACGCGCTGATATTTGTCTCTATAAAGCCAAAGCTGACGGCCGCAACTGCCTCGTTGCAGAATAGCCATTTATCCTATTTATCCTATGGCGCCATATTGGTGGCTGATTACAACACAGTCACCAACGGCTCATTCATTCCTTGCCAATCAACAACCGCGGTCAATACTGAACCCGGTTCGCTCTCCCCTTCTGCACTCGTGACCACCAGCTGATTACCCGCGATCCCCCCCAGTGCCACCATGGTAGGATTCTCTAATGGCACCGGAATAATGTGGCTAACATTACCGTTCGGATCAATACGAACGACCGATTGGCCACTGTACATCGCAACCCAATAACCACCTTCACTGTCAACACAGGCACCATCAGGTCTGCCGTGATAATCGGTAAGATCGCAAAACGGCTGGCTTTCACCATACTGACCAGTAGCAGGATCATAATCTGCACGGTAAATCACACTGGATCCGGTATCAGCCCAATACAAATAGTTGCCACACGGTGAGAATGCCAGCCCATTACAGGTCCACGCATACATTGGCATCGGCTGTAATTGCCCACCTTGGCTCAGTTGAAAAAACTGTCCTTGATCGCCTTCTTTCGCACCATTACGGGTACCGGCAATAAACCGCCCACCCGGTGCAGCACGCCCATCATTAAAACGCATCCGCGGGTGTGTTTTGTGCAGTGGCGAGATTAATTGTCGCTCTGCATCCCAGCTATCTAACAAGTAAACACCGGTTTTCGTCGCCAATACATAACCAGCCTGCTGATACATAGCAAAACAACCGAGCATGTCATCCCAACGACGTACCGTTAGTTGCTGCTCACTATCCAGTCGCCACAGCTCACCCTGTGCGATATCGACCCAGCACCACGACGTATTCCGCCAGTCCCAACGCGGGCATTCCGCTAAGGTAAAGCCCTGTTCGACAAGAGGGTGAAAATTAACGACCAGCGGCTGCGCATTGTTCATTCTGATTCCTTTGATTTTGATCCATATACCTTATGCAGTTAATCATGCTTTGCTACTGAGGTATAGGCCAAAAGAAACCATAATGCACCTTACTTCCGTCTCGACTAGGGGTAAACTAACGCAGCGTTTTCTATACCCAAGCAGAACGGGAACCTTCAACTTATGTACAAACGTTTTGAAAAGCTGACCCAGGCCTTTCCGCCTCATGAACCCGAACAGCCGCCAAACGGTTTATTCGCCTTCTGTCGATACTATACCCGCGGATTTGGACGGCCTCTTATTGCCATGTCTATCCTGAGTGGATTGATTGCGATTGTCGAAGTCTCCCTGTTTGGCTTTATGGGTCAACTCGTTGACTGGCTTTCAGCCCATAACCCTGAAACGTTCTGGGCGGATGAGGGCAGTAAAATTATTGCCATTGGCTTACTGATCGTCGTTGTCGTCCCCATTTTGATCACCCTACACTCTCTGATCATCCATCAGACCCTGCTCGGCAACTATCCGATGTCTATTCGCTGGCTGGCACACCGTTATTTGCTGCGCCAAAGTGTCTCGTTCTATCAAGATGAATTTGCCGGACGGATCGCCACTAAAGTGATGCAAACAGCCCTGTCGGTACGTGAAGCAGTCATGAAACTGCTGGATGTACTGGTGTATATCACGGTCTATTTTACCTCCATGGTGGTGATCATCGGTCAGGCCGATCCACGTCTGATGTTGCCTATGCTGTTATGGCTAGCAGCCTACATCGCTATCCAGTTTTATTACGTACCAAAACTCAAACATGTTGCCACTGAACAGGCTGATGCGCGTTCGATGATGACAGGCCGCATTGTAGACAGCTATACCAATATCTCTACGGTAAAGCTGTTTTCCCACACCAACCGTGAAACCGAATATGCCGAGCAAGGAATGGACAGCTTCATCCAGACGGTATATCGCCAAATGCGTTTGGTAACAGGCTTCAATATTTCGGTTGAAGCCATCAACTACCTACTGGTCTTCATTATTGCCGGGATGTCTATCTGGCTGTGGACCGATTCAGCCATTAGCATTGGTGCCATTACCATTGCAGTCAGTCTAGCATTGCGGATCAATGGCATGTCAAAATGGATTATGTGGGAAGTCGGCAGCCTGTTTGAAAATATCGGTACTGTCGTCGACGGCATGAAAACCCTGTCCAAGCCTATCGCGATTGAAGATAAACCCAATGCGCCGGATCTCACCGTTAATCAGGGGGGGATTGAGTTTGATAATGTCAGCTTCCACTACGGTGAAAGTAAAGGGGTAATTGACCAGCTTAACCTCAACATCAAACCCGGTGAAAAAGTGGGGCTGGTTGGCCGTTCAGGTGCGGGCAAATCAACACTGGTGAACTTATTGATGCGATTCCATGATGTGGAGTCAGGCGCAATTAAAATTGATGGGCAAACCATTTCAGATATCACACAAGACTCGCTACGCGGGCAAATCGGCATGGTGACACAGGATACCTCGCTGCTGCACCGTTCGATCCGTGAAAACATCCTTTATGGTCGCCCAGACGCAACCGAAGAGGAGATGCTGACCGCGACCAAGCAAGCCCATGCCCACGAATTTATCGAAACCTTGAACGACCCTCACGGTAACACCGGCTATGATGCCCAAGTCGGTGAACGCGGGGTGAAACTCTCTGGTGGTCAACGCCAGCGTGTGGCTATCTCGCGAGTGCTGCTGAAAGACGCGCCTATCCTGATCCTAGATGAAGCCACTTCAGCATTGGATTCTGAAGTCGAAGCCGCCATTCAGGAAAGCTTATACCAATTGATGCAAGGCAAAACCGTCATCGCTATTGCCCACCGCCTATCAACCATCGCCGCGATGGATCGCCTTATCGTGCTGGATAAAGGCCAGATTGTGGAGCAAGGCTCACACCAGCAATTATTGGCACAGAACGGCATTTACGCGCAATTGTGGGATCATCAGACTGGTGGGTTTATAGGCGAAGAGGTGAATACAAAATAAGCATAGCTACTGGTGCTATTCTCCCTCAACACAGCCCTTCCAGTTAGAGTCTGGTAGGGCTTATCCCCTGTTTTAATGACGTTAGCTACACTTTAGGGCACAAACGGAGAATAATAATAGGTCAAAGACAATGCCAGACAGCCATGACGCATCCCACACCAGCGCGACTTCAGATCCCGAAGCGGCAGCCCACCGTTTACTCGCATTAATTGACACCCTCTATCAAGAGCTTAATCATGGAGAACCATTTAACTCCCCTATCGAACTCGATACGCAACTTGAGCAAGATTTAGGATTTGACAGCCTGACAAGGGCGGAATTATTTCAGCGTACCGAGCAACAATTTGGTATTACCCTCGCGGATCATGCGCTGGGCCAAAGTGAAACCCCGCGCGATCTACTCAATGAAATTTTTCAGGCTCAGCAAGCACCGCAAAGTGTTAAACACTCGATAGGAAAAATACAACTCGAGCGTGTCAGTCACCATCCCGATCATGTGACCACCCTGCAAGCCCTGCTTGACTGGCATGCCACTCAGCACCCGGACAGGCCTCACCTCTATGTGTATCAAAACGCGACGGACATCGAAACAATCAGCTACCGCACCTTACGCGAGCGTGCCAACGCCGTCGCACAGGGCTTGATCCGCACGGGTATTGAGCCGGGCGATACTGTGGCAATCATGCTGCCTACCAGTAATGACTACTTTTACTGCTTTTTTGGCATTCTCTATGCGCGAGCTATTCCGGTACCTATCTATCCGCCAGCACGCCCTTCCCAGATTGAAGATCACCTCATGCGCCATGCCAAAATCCTGCAAAATGCGGGGGCTAAACTGATGGTCACGGTTAACGAAGCCAAGCCATTATCACGGTTATTACGGCTTCAGGTCGACACCATTCAAGGTATCACAACCGTACCCGAGCTACAGTCGACCACAACCGCATTCGACGTAGGTCAGGCACAAGCCGATGACATCGCTTTTTTGCAATATACCTCTGGCAGTACCGGAATTCCCAAAGGGGTGACATTAACCCATGCCAACCTGCTTGCGAACATCCGAGCGATGGGCAAAGCCGTCAACGCCAGTGCTGATGACGTTTTTGTTAGCTGGCTTCCGGTTTACCACGATATGGGGTTGATCGGTGCCTGGCTGGGCAGTCTGTACCATTCGATGCCTTTAGTAATCATGTCACCGCTGGTATTTCTGTCTAAACCTCAACGCTGGTTGTGGGCCATTCACCACCATAAAGGGACACTCTCCCCCGCCCCTAATTTTGCCTATGATCTTTGCGTCAACAAAATTAAAGACAGTGAACTGGAAGGACTCGATCTTAGCAGCTGGCGGCTATCATGGAATGGTGCCGAACCTATCAGCCCGCTTACCATTGCCAAATTTACCGAGCGCTTTGGGCCTTATGGCTTTCGTCCCGAAACGATGTCGCCCGTGTACGGTTTGGCGGAGTCCTCGGTTGGACTGACGTTTCCTACCCAGATTCGACCGCCTCGTATCGAATATGTCGACCGCCACACCATGATGCGTAGTGGACGAGCCATCAGCACTGAAGCAACTGGGAATACTGATGATAATAACGTGGTTATGCCACTGATCGGGCTCGGGCATGCTTTGACCGATCACCAAATCCGGATTGTTGATGGATTAGGCCAAGAATTGCCAGAACGGCAAGAAGGCGAACTCGAATTCAAAGGCCCTTCCGCCACCCAAGGTTACTATCACGAACCAGAAAAAACCACGGCGCTATTCCACGATGACTGGCTCAAAACCGGCGATCGCGGCCTGACCATAGATGGTGAACTTTTTCTGACCGGACGCATTAAAGACATCATTATCAAAGCTGGAAGGAATATCTATCCCCAAGAGCTGGAATCGGCAATTAGCCAGATCAGCGGGATCCGCAAAGGCTGTGTTGCAGCCTTTGCGTGTGACAATCCTCTATCAGGCACTGAACAATTCATCGTACTCGCCGAATCAAAAATCACCCTTGAGACGGAACAGCAACAACTCAAAAGCCAAATCCAAACCTTGTCGGTGAATCTGCTTGGCGTGCCTGCCGACGATGTGGTGATCTGTCCGCCCCATACTGTACCCAAAACATCCAGCGGTAAAATTCGCCGATCTGCCTGCCGAACCTTATATGAAGAGCATCGCCTTAACACACCACAGCGAGCGGTCTGGATACAAACCCTGAGACTGACTCTTGCAGGTCTAAAACCAACAGCTAACCGCTTGCTGCGACTCGCTATCGATTTCTTGTGGGCCAGCTATATGTGGCTGGCAATGATCACACTGACCATCCCAGTCTGGTGCTTAGTCGCACTGCTACCCAGTAAACACGCTTGCTGGGCGGTCACCCGGGCTGGCGCAAAGGCGTTAATATGGTTGACGGGGATCCGTTTTACCATTGAAGGCAAACATAACCTCCCTCAAAATGGGGAATCCTGCATTATTGTTGCTAACCATGCTAGCTATTTAGATGGTCTGGTATTGGCTGCCGCCACGGGTATAGACCACCAATTTGTAGCCAAAGCAGAATTAAAGCAGCAATGGTTTAGCCGTATTTTTCTCTCCAAAATTGGTAGTCATTTTGTTGAACGTTTCGATACTGAAAAAAGCCTTGATGATAGCCAGCAGCTGGTAGCCCATGCAATAAGTAAACAGCCACTAACCCTATTTCCGGAAGGAACGTTATACCGCATGGCAGGCATACACGACTTCCATCTTGGCGCATTCCAGATTGCCAGCCAAAATAACCTTCCGGTGATCCCTATCACCCTGCATGGCACTCGATCTATCCTGCGTAACCGTTCTCTGTTCCCTCGACGTGGTGAGATCAGTGTCTATATTGATCCTGCCATCCCCCCTGTAGGTACTGGTTGGGACGCGGCAATAGCACTGCGAGACCATGCCAGAGCCACTATTTTACGGCGCAGTGGTGAGCCCGATCTCGCCAAAGACAGGTCACGCTAATGTCTCCAAAAAGTATCACCAACGGAGACTGATAAGCAATACAAGCGGCTTACTCTATATTCTGCAGGATTATTAACTGTCTTTGAGTATTCATGATCCACATCAACAAATAGATAACAATCTCGCCATTGATATAGTCATGGATTAATAACAATGATATTACAAAGCCTGTGATTTATTTCCCTGATGTTTGGGCAGAATTCTTGCCAGTAGTAGAGGAAATAGTAAGAGCACCGCTGACAAGGGGTCAGTGGCTTTATAAGGAGTGTTAGAATGTTGTGCCCAGATTGCAAGCAAGCAATGGTTAAAACCAAAGATAACGAAAATCATTGTGTTGATATCAACTGCCCGCCAACACGGACGCAGTGCCCTGAATGCCAATCAGACAATACTCATGTCGTCACAAAAAGCATTAGCGATGCTGAGGTCGTCTGTAAAGACTGTGACGCACACTGGACGATTTCTCGAAGCTAATAAAAAAAAGCCACGACAATGAATAACACTGTCGTGGCTTACAATTCCATCGTACCGCAGATTAACCCAGCAAGATAACCGCCCAGGTCAAGCCGGTTAGGATCATTGTTACCATCACCGCTGCCGAACCAATATCTTTCGCTCGACCAGATAATTCATGGTGTTCCGAACCAATACGATCAACAACCGCCTCAACCGCTGAATTCAATAACTCAACGATCATCACCAAAATGATACTGCCGACCATCGCCAGTTGTTCATACTTCGTCACGGGTAAAAAAAACGTTATGATTGTCGCAATCACCAACAATACCGTTTCCTGACGAAATGCCGCCTCATTGATCCATGCTGCTTTCAAGCCTTTGATCGAATAACGCGTTGCATCGATGATGCGTTGTATACCTGTTGCTCCGGGTTTCATGTCACTCTCTTTGCATGTGATACCCGCTTGCTTATCCAAGCAGGTATTAGATTCAAAACGTCGCCAATTAACGTACTAACGTAGTCTGCTGTGTATTCAATTCCGTAGATGGTTGACGACACTGGGCAAGCATATCAAGTTGTTGATTATATTCAACCGTGCTGACATCCATCATCCCCAGCACCGAATGGAACAAATTATCATGTGACAATTCGCCATTTTGTGCCAGTTGCGCCATACAATCCATGTTCAGCTGTTGATGTTGCTCGAACGCAGGCGAAAACCAGCTGATCATCGGAATGTGTGTTTGTTGCACAGGAGCTATGGCATAAGGCATACCATGCAGATAAATCCCATTCTCTCCCAATGATTCACCGTGATCTGACATATACAGCATTGATGTATTATCATCATTCTGCTGTTTTAACACATCAACAACCTGACTCAATACATAATCAGTATAAAGTAAGGTGTTATCGTAAGTATTCACTAACGATTCTGATGAGCAGTTCTGGATTTCACTGGTCGCGCATACAGGCTTGAAGACTTCAAAGGCTTTAGGATAGCGCTGGTAATAGGTTGGACCGTGGCTTCCCATAAGATGAAGAACAATCACCGTATCTCCCTTAGCTTGCGCCAATTGCTGCTTTAATTCGCCAATCAAGACTTCATCGTAGCACATGCCATCAGGACACAAGGTTTTATCCTTACCGCCCTGTGTGCTTATTGTCGTGACACGATCAGAAGCCCCTTTACTGCCGCTGTTATTGTCTAGCCACACCACATTAATACCCGCATGGGTAAGTACATCAAGCAGCCCTTCTTGACGACGCGCCTTCGAGGCACTGTAGTTATCGCGGGTCATGTTCGAAAACATGCAAGGCACTGATACGGCGGTTGCCGTGCCACACGAAGAGACATTCTGGAAACTCAGTACCTTTTCGGCTGAAAGGTAAGGGTTAGTATTGCGCGGATAACCATCTAGAGCATAATCTTGCGCCCGTGCTGTTTCACCGACCACCAGCACCAGCACATTCGGCTTGCTCTTACCGGCAGCAAGCGGTGCAGCATTGGTATCAATCGCATCCGTACCGATACGAGTAAAAGGTAAATTCGCCTCATACAATCGGTTCTTCATCACTCGGTAACCCGCACTGACATAGTTAGTCGGGTTAATCATCGACTTAATTTCACTATTGTTACGCAGCAGGGAGGCATAATCTTTGTAATATAATGAGGCGATACCCACAACCACCAATAGCGATACCAGAATGCTGACGCCTTTCCCGGCCAGTAATCGACGTTTTGAGGGATTAAACACAACCTCTATTCTGGTCATCAGCAATAATGGAACGACAGCCAGAAAAAAGAACCAAAGCACCAATGCCATCGATAAATAGCTGGTCGCTTCATGGGTATCGGTTTCAACCATATTGACCATCATGCCGTAGTCAAACACTACGCCATATTGGTACATGCCGAACGTTACCCCGGTTGAAGCAAATACAAAAAAAGGAATAATGAACTTGTAGAATCTAGGCCAAACAAAAAGGGTAAAGACAACATTCATCAGCATCAATATAAACACAGGGATCGTGCGTATAAAGCCCCAGTTTAAGGTGTGTTGATGACCAAAAAGCTCAATGAGATGTTGCCAAAGTGCAAGATTTTGAAAAACGGTGAAATACAATGCCACCACAAAGGTGAATCCGAGACTATTTAAGCGAAACTTCATATCTGTGCCCTATACCGTGCATCTTGATTATTACATTCAATTTTTTCAAATCGGGCATTCTATGGAATCCACAATAATATTGTTGTCATCTATTGTATTCCGGCAGCATGAAGCACATACAAAGCACGACGATTGATAATTAATTGTTACCAAACCTCTAATCAACACGCTTTTGCATCATTAAAGAATCGACATTTTTATTTTTTTGAAAAGCCTTTTCATTTTGAAATCTCTTCACTATACTGGCGTCATTAACGAAGGAGAGAAGTTTCTATGAAAATCGCACTTATGATGGAAAATAGTCAGGCCAACAAGAATGCTGTCATTCTTAATGAGCTAAATTCTGTCGTTTCTGAGCTAAACTACCCTGTCTACAATGTGGGCATGAATGATGAAAATGATCATCATCTGACTTATATTCACCTAGGCATCATGGCTAGCATTCTTATCAATTCAAAAGCGGTTGATTTTGTCGTGACAGGTTGTGGTACCGGCCAAGGTGCAATGATGTCTCTGAACATTCATCCTGGTGTGGTTTGTGGTTACTGTTTAGATCCATCTGATGCATTCCTATTCAACCAAATCAACAATGGCAATGCGCTATCTCTTGCGTTTGCAAAAGGTTATGGTTGGGGTGCAGAGCTGAATGTTCGTTATATTTTCGAAAAAGCATTTACGACTGGCGAACGCGGCCAGGGCTACCCGCTTGAGCGTGCAGAACCTCAACAACGTAACGCGGGTATTCTAAACGCAGTAAAAGCTGCAGTAGTGAAAGAAAACTATCTTGATACGCTAAAAGCCATTGACCCAGAGCTAATCAAAACAGCCGTCAGCGGCGAGCGTTTCCAACAGTGCTTCTTTGATAACTGCCAAGATGATGAAATCAAAGCATTTGTCGCATCAGTATTAGAAGCCTAATAGAACCACACATTGATAAAAAAGCTGCCAATGGCAGCTTTTTTTAACACTGTACTTTTAACATTAATAATGGATAACGCTAATCTAATGAGGAGTTTGAATAACCAGCGGCGAACGAGACAAACGGTATATAGTAATGATATTGACGGTTAGCAATGTCGATTCAAGTAATATCCCGCCCCATGATCCCACCACGATATTATTAATTAACCAGACTGTTGCCCCAACTAAAAAAGCCAACCGCATTTTGATACCATTCAGGCAGAACATCGCATAAGTACCAATCGACGTTCCAATGATCGGTAATAGGTCTACCAGCTGTTCAGCTATATTCAACCCAATAACAATATTGCAGGCAATAAAACAGTACGCTAATCGCTTAGATTTATATTTGATCGATAAGCCAGAACGACAAGCCGATAACATGGCACTAACGGCAGATGTCACTGCACCTAACAGTAAATAATGCACCATATGATTCAGGTTAAACACCACCATCATCAGCTTCAATCTTCTATCGTTTTTCTGGTAGAAGGTTGAAATTCCCAGTACGAAACTCACCAACCCTAACCCTTGAGCGAAAGAAATATCCATCATTTTCTCTATCATCCCCTTCGGTTACCCACCCAGCGATATCATTCCAACAACACCATAACCATAAACGCAAAAAAGCGGCTGTACACTACGTACAGCCGCTTTTTTATTTCAACAATTAGCGAGCTAGCCAGCCGCCGTCAACTGCAATGGTGTAACCATTGATATACGCAGCGGCATCAGAAGCCAAGAACACACAAGGACCAGCCAAGTCAGCAGGATCACCCCAACGGTCTGCAGGAATACGCTCAAGAATAGCAGCGTTACGCTCCTCATCAGCACGTAGTTGCGCGGTGTTGTTTGTCGCCATGTAACCCGGTGCAATCGCATTAACATTAATATTATGCTTCGCCCACTCGTTAGCCATCAGACGGGTAACACCCATTACGCCACTTTTCGATGCAGTGTAAGAAGGCACGCGGATCCCGCCTTGATAGGAAAGCATTGATGCGATGTTAATGATCTTACCGCCATTGCCTTGAGACATGAATTGCTTAGCCACAGCCTGAGACATAAAGAATACAGATTTAATATTGAGATTCATCACGTCATCCCAATCCTGCTCAGAAAAATCGATCGCATCGTTACGGCGAATAATACCTGCATTGTTTACAAGAATATCGATCTTACCAAAACGCGATACGGCTTGATCAACAATGCTGTTGATATCATCTGTTTTCATCAGGTTAGCGCGAATATCTAAAAACTGACGACCCGTTGCTGCAATTTTCTCGATAGTTTCAGTTGGCTCAACAATGTTAACCCCAACAATATCACAGCCAGCCTGTGCCAAACCCAGTGCCATGCCCTGACCCAAACCAGTATCACAGCCTGTTACGATGGCTACTTTGCCTTCAAGATTAAATGAATTAAGAATCATGATATTTCCTCAATGTCAGGCTTAAGCTAAACCGCATAAACCCAAATAGTGTTGTCTACCCCGTTAATGCGACTGACTATACCATCTCAAAAAAACATATCAAGTTTTTTGAAAAGCCGTTTCATTTTAAATTATTAATTTTGATTAATCTCACAAAGCACTTTCGCTTACGAGCTGATTCAAATTTTTTGAAAAAGCCTTTCAGAAAAATAGGCACAGAAAAAGTAAGACCGTATACTGATCCCCATTATGTAAACAAACAGAAGGTACATCCTGATGGAGTCCTCAAAACAGCCCGAAGCCGTCTCTTCCGTAATGAAAGTGTTTGGCATACTCCAAGCGCTAGGTGAACAAAAAGAAATTGGCATTACTGAGTTATCTCAGCGACTAATGATGTCCAAAAGTACGGTTTACCGCTTTCTCCAAACCATGAAGACGCTGGGATATGTTTCACAAGAAGGCGAGGCTGATAAGTACGCGCTCACATTAAAACTGTTTGAGCTAGGAGCGGCATCACTGGAACATGTTGACCTGATTGATCTCTGTGATAAAGAGATGCAGAAAATATCGCAACAAACCAATGAAGCCTTGCATTTAGGGGCGTTGGATGAAAATGCCATTATCTATATTCATAAAATAGATTCCGGCTATAACCTGCGTATGCAATCTCGGATTGGCCGCCGTAACCCACTCTACAGCACGGCTATCGGTAAAGTTCTGCTGGCTTACCGTGATGAAGACTTTGTCCGTGAAGCGCTTAATGACGTTGAATTCATCAAACACACTGATAAAACGCTAGAAAATATTGAGCAATTACTGAGTGAGCTGAAAGACGTTAAAATAAACGCTTACGCTGAAGATAACGAAGAGCAAGAACCCGGCTTACGCTGTTTAGCAGCCCCTGTTTTTGACCGTTTTGGTAATGTGATCGCAGGGCTATCAATCTCTCTGCCCACAATACGCTTTGATGAAAAACGTAAATCTTACTATGTTGACTTACTTCAAAATGCCAGTCGCACAGTTTCTGAACGATTAGGATTTCATCATTACCCACACAAATAGAAACGCTATTTCATTTTTGTTGACTTAGTTGTTCCTATTTATGAAAATGCCCTCATAGACTTTTATGAGGGTTTTTTTATGGCTTCAAAACGTATCGCGGTCATTGGCGAGTGTATGGTTGAATTGCAACGCCAAGGAGCACACATCAAACAAAGCTTTGGTGGCGACACACTCAATACAGCACTCTACCTTTCTCGATTAACGCACAGCCATGAGATCGAAACCGCATATATCACAGGCTTAGGTGTTGATAGCTTTAGCCAAGACATGCTGGCGGCTTGGCAACAAGAACACATTAATACCCAGTTTGTTTTTCTCTCTAAAGACAAAAACCCGGGCTTGTACCTGATTGAAACCGATGATAGCGGAGAGAGAACCTTCCATTACTGGCGCAATGATTCGGCAGCTCGCTATTGGCTGGATGAGCTAGAGCTGGACAGTTTTGCTCAGACCCTGAGCCAGTTTGATATGATTTACCTCAGTGGTATCAGCCTTGCTATTTTGCCGCACCATGCGCGTGAAAAGCTGTTTGCGGCGCTTGAGATCGCCAAAGCATCAGGATGCCAGATTGTTTTTGATAACAACTACCGCCCACGCCTGTGGAGCAATCAAGAAGAAACCCGCACCAGCTATCAGCGCATTCTCTCGCTCACCGATATTGCACTGCTCACGTTTGATGATGAGCTCATGCTGTATGGCGATCACACCGTTGAAACCTGTATTGCTCGCACACAAACCTTAGGGGTTAGTGAGATAGTGATCAAACGCGGTGCTGATGCCTGCCTCATCATTACCGCCCAAGAACAATTAACCGTACCTGCAACACTTGTTAGCCATGTTGTTGATACCACAGCCGCAGGTGATTCCTTCAGTGCCGGCTATCTGGCGAAACGTCTGACCGGTGGTAGCCCTGAACAAGCGGCCTACAATGCACACACACTGGCAAGTACGGTTATCCAGCATCAGGGGGCCATTATTCCCCTCGCTTCAATGCCAAATTAAATGCCAGACTGGCTGCTAACTGAATACGTTTATTTATCGAGGACTGACACAATGAACACGTTAAAATCACGCATGAGTGCAATGAAAGTAATCCCTGTGATTGCTATTAAAGATGCCAACAAAGCAGCAAAACTAGCACAAGTACTATCTGAAAATGGCCTGCCGTGCGCGGAAGTCACATTCCGTACAGAAGCTGCTGCGCAAGCTATTCGCAATATGCGTGAAGCCTTCCCTGACATGCTAATTGGTGCAGGAACGGTACTTACTACAAAACAAGTGGATGAAGCCATTGATGCCGGCGTGGATTTCGTTGTTAGCCCTGGCTTTAACCCAACAACAGTTAAATATTGCCAACAGCGTGATATGCCAATTGTTCCTGGCGTCAACAACCCAAGCCTTGTCGAACAAGCAATGGAAATGGGCCTGAATACGCTGAAGTTTTTCCCAGCAGAACCTTCAGGCGGCGTGGATATGCTAAAAGCACTGTCTGCCGTTTACCCTGTTAGCTTCATGCCAACAGGCGGTGTAAGTCCAGCCAATGTGAACGATTACCTTGCGCTTAACTCTGTATTTGCCTGTGGCGGCACCTGGATGGTCCCAGGTAACCTCGTTGACGAAGAGCGCTGGGATGAGCTAGCAGAGCTTGTTAAAAATGTCGCGAATATTGTTGGCTAAATAAGCCGAAATAATTAAACAATAAAAAGCAGCGAATCACTCGCTGCTTTTTTTATTTAAAATAAACATCAGTAACTTTTTTATACCAATATTAATAAATTATTGGCCAAATGTTTTCCTTGGGTACCGACGAAAAAAAGCCCCAAGGCTGGGTTCAGCATTGGGGCAAAAGGGTACTTAGGGAATTAATACCCGACAACTAGACAACATTGCTTACAATAAAGCTCAGAATAACACTCAGAAAAGGAATGGATATAAACTTACACTAATGGCCAGTGATCAAAATAAATATGATTCGCTTGCCAGTCGACTTTCTCTTGATTATCAGCCAACAACATTTTGGCGACTGTGAATGAGAACTCAAAGCTCACCCCAAGTCCTCGACCGGTAATAAAATTATCGGTCACAACCACTTTCTGCTGCACGTATTTACCATCATCAAATTTTTCAGCCAGTTTATCGCCCGTGGTATATTCACGGCCTTGCAGCAGGTTATGTGCAGCTAATACTTTGGCACCAGAAGAACACAAAGCACAGATAAATTTGTTTTGATCAATATGACGCTTAAGAAAATCAACTACCATTGGATTCGCTGACAGATTATCCGTCCCTTTCGGGCCACCCGGCATCATCACCGCATCATAGGTATGATCATAACGATTTTTTAGCGTATCATCCGCAGTAATACGGGTTTCAAAATACGTATTTAGTGCGGTCGTTTCCATGCAAGACAACACGTCAACTTTAATATCTAGACGACGCATAATATCGATAAAGACAACCGCTTCGCCTTCTTCAAAACCGTCTGCTAGCAGGACAGCTACATGCTTTTCATTCATTTGGCCTCCTAGGCACTTATTCTTTATTGCGCTTCATGAATATGAATCGCCATATTTAATATTCCATGACCAACCTTCCGCGGTTCATCAATATAGCGAATATCAAATGTTCATTAATTCTGTAATATAACGCGTCTGGCCCTGAGGAATGATCGCGCCTTTGTGCTGAATAACCTGAGCAGCAAGTTTATTGCCCCAGTGGCAACAATCGCTCATAACCATGTCCTTTGACCAAGCCGCAAGGAAACCGGCATTGAATGCATCACCTGCCGCCGTCGTATCGACCACGTTATCAACCTTATTCCCACGAGCAATGCCATTTTGACCATAGTCGGACCACATTGCCCCGTCACTGCCCAGTTTCACAACAACTTGCATGACCCCCATCGAATGCAACCGCTTTGCTATAATGCTTGCTGGCGAATCTTTCATTCCCAACAAAAGATCTTCATCTTCAGCGGTTACCAGTGCGATATCACATAATTGATACAGCTTACCTAACCATTCACAGGCATCAGAGGCGTTACGCCATAAGCGCGGACGATAATTGGAATCTACCGCAATACGTACCCCGTGCTCCTTTTTTAGCTGCTCTAAAATCACGAGCAAGGAACGCTTATCCTGATCCGGCAAAATTGCCAGGGAAATACCAGAAAGATAAATAAGATCAAACGATTTTAACGCTTCGACAATATTCACAAACTCAGGGTGCTGACACCATTCCTTTGCCGCCGATTCATTTCGCCAATAATGAAAACTACGCTCACCTTGCGGATCAATTTCAATGGCATACATACCCGGTAATTTATTAGCAAATTGCACCGTTAACGATGTATCAATACCTTCTTTCTGCCAAGCAGCGAGCATATTCTGACTATAAACATCCAGCCCTAACCCGGTCACATAATAAGGAGCCAGTCCCGGCATTAAACGGGATAAATAGAGTGCAGTATTTAATGTATCACCACCAAAATGCTGTTCTTGAGTCGAGAAGGGTTTACCACTTAACTCAATCATGCACTCACCAATAATGGCGATTTTCTTTTGCTTACACTTCAAGGGCGAAACCATCGCTTTGCTATCCATTTCATTTGTTATCAATTACGCATACAGAAAATGGCTACACCGTGCTTGTAGTGGGGGGAACATCACGGCTGTAGCCAGGCGCAATAACACAGAGGGTGTGCTTGCAATTTCTTTTCCGATTACAGCTTACCTGCGCTACCACATACTGTAATTTTTTCCATCACAACTTTCTTCATAGCTTCTTTGCCAGGAATAATATAATGACGTGGATCATTGGCTTTCGGATTTTCAATAAAGTATTGCTTAACCGCATCTGAGAATGCGATTTTTAGCTCAGTCGCAACGTTCACCTTGGTGATACCCAGTTCAATACAGCGACGTACATCTTCATCAGGTACACCCGATGCACCATGCAGTACCAAAGGCACATCAGTTTTGCTGCGAATGATACCCAGACGGTCAAAGTCTAGCTTCGGTTCTTCTTTGTACATGCCGTGAGCCGTACCAATGGCAATCGCCAGTGAATCAATGCCCGTTTTCGTTACAAATTCCAAAGCCGCATCAGGATCGGTATACAATGCATCTTTCGCATCAACAATCAGATCATCTTCCTGACCACCAAGACGACCTAGTTCAGCTTCAACAGAACAGTCCCAACGGTGACAGAACTCAACCACCTGCTTAACCAATTCAATATTGTTCTCAAACGTTAGATGAGAACCATCGATCATGGCTGATTTGATCCCTGCTTCAATCTTATTGCGGATATCACCAAATGACTCATGGTGATCAAGATGAAGAGCGATTGGCATCTTGTAACGCTTCGCAGCTTCCTTACAGATCCCGACTAGATAATCTGTACCAGCATAAGAGAAGGTACCAGGCGTACCAGCAAGAATAACAGGCGACTGCATTTCCGCAGCAGTATCAACGATGACTTGAACCGTCTCCAAATTATGGATATTGAAAGCCGGAACCGCATAGCCACCTAACTGTGCTTTGTGGAGCATTTCACGTGAAGAAACCAGAAACATATTAAAAAACCTCAACCCTTCGTTAGCTTTCGTTTATGATATTCGAAAACAAAAGAAAAATAACAGATCTGGATCACATAAACACTTTCGAATCGAAAGCATTTAAAACTAAAAGAAATGCGACATCTTCGAGCTATAACAGGTTATTCCCTTACGCAATAAGTTGTTTTTGGGTCTTTCTGCGCGTCCTGTTATCATTTCTTGTACTTTTTTCGCTAATGATTGCCTTTCAAGGCGGCGAGTTAGTGGTGATTGCTCCTGGGTATACTCAGATTGAAAGATAACGACAACCTCTTTCGTTTTGAAAGTCCCGATCACACTGGCTTCTATTGCCGGTACCGTAAATGAAAAGTCACCTTTTTCAATTTCCAGCAAGTTTTCTTCAGCTTGCCATAAACCCATACGCTCACCGCAGAACAACGCAATATTGAGCGCGCGTAATGACCAGAAACTACTCGCTGGGCCGCTATAATTATCAATCAATCGCGGATCGTCATCGAACACACCCTGAGTCGGAGCGCCGTGCTTCAACGCACCATGTGTGATGAAGTACTCCAAACTGGTTCGGAAGGCACGCTTGACTTCTCCCAGTGACAAGCCGTCAGTCACCCCTTTCGAATGATTAAGATCTGCTGTCGCCAATAAAGGGGCTGATGCCGCCAGACGATAACACGCACTGCGGCCAAATAACGGTAACCCTACTGGCGTAAAGAAGTAACGGAAGCAATCGGAAAATACCTGTAAGCTGGTATGAATAAATTCAGGATCAAAATCAGGATCAATCTGATCTAACCAGTACAGCGAATAAAAGAAGCCCCATGCATTGTAATAATCATAATTTCCTTTTGCGCCATCGCGGAACCAGCCATCACCGACATAGAACTCTTTAGTGCGTGCATAACGCGCATGTTCAACATGATCCTCACCTGTCAGTGCTTTTACCACCAGCTGAACCGTTAATGGAAACAAATGCCAGTTATTATCCACAGTCTGGCAATGGTTGACCTGATTAAACCAGTCGATGATCTGCTGCTGCTGACTGCCATTGAAAGTGGCCCATACGGTGTCACGGCTTAACCATAGCGCTAATGCTAAATCCGCACTTTCACAAATCCGCTGATCATAATCGTGTAACACGCCCCAATAGCCAGGATGAGCAGGATCCGTCCCAGCCAAAAATGCCTTTCGCAACCATTGGGCAATATCCATCGGTTTGCCATTCAAGCCATCAAGGACCGTTCGTTTTCCCTGCTGCTGATGAAGCCAAGCAGCCAGCGTCGGGATCACTCGGCTACAGCCTTCCATCGCATCGGTTCGGGCACTTTGTTGGCTTGGGCGTCCTGGGTAATACGCATGGCTGTAATCCCAAACAGCATAGTGTTCAAACGCTTCAGCGACATAACGCACTAAGCTTTCACATTCTTTCTCTAGATCGCCACCATTCGCAAATTGCGCCTGAATGTGCGCATCATGACGGGTGTAAGGGGCTTTGCGATGGCGCAGCCGGATCAGGTTTTCCTTCATCAGTTTCAGGTACATCTCACCCGTTGGGTGCTCATAAGCAATAAACGGGCGTTCCGTTGCTGTAATTTCTTTTTGCATGATGTGTTGTCCATAGAAAAGGGCCTCAACGAGGCCCCAAATAATTACAAAATGTTTTTATTGTGCAGATTTAGTTAGAATTTGGTAGCGATCCTGCCCCCAACCGATAGGCGCTGGCTTCGTTTTGATCCAGTCATAGAACGCTGCTTTCATTTCTTTAACTTTTTCCGGGTATTTAGCCGCTAAGTTAATTGACTGGGCCGGATCTTGAGCATAATTGTATAGTTCAAACTCTTGCTTGCCGTCATCATAGTAGTGCAATGACCATTGCTGATCTTTAATTGCCCACTCCCCTTTAGACAACTTCTCAATGTGCTTACTTGGAATGAATTGTTGCTCTTCGAAGTTGATCCACTTCCAGTAGTGGTTCCAGAAATCAGCATTGCTTGAGTCATAATGCAGTGCACGCGGGCCCGCCCAGTACAAATACTGGTGAGGTTGCTGCTTCTCGCCTTGCATAACCGGCAAAATATCTTTGCCATCGACCTTCATCTCAGCAGGGATAGTGATACCCGCGGCCGCCAACGCAGTCGGTAAAATATCCATTGCTGAAATCAGCGTATCATTTTGAGTATTCTCAGGCAGTACACCTTTCCAGTGCGCAATAAACGGGACATGTACACCACCGCGGTAGCGCTGACCTTTAAACGCACGATCCATACCATTCATCGGCATCGGTGATTCCTGCACCGCACCGTTGTCGGATAGGAAGAAAATCAGGGTATTTTCGTACTCACCCATTGCTTTCAATTTAGCAATGATTTGACCGATCCCTTCATCTGAAGCATTGACATGCGCATAGTATTTGTCGACTTCAACATTGCCCGTATCAAAGCGATCCATGTACTTCGCCGGAGCTGGCTGCTCAAGTGGAATATGCGGAACACTGTAAGCTAAGTTAATGAAAAATGGCTTATCTTGCTTATTAGCTTGATCAATGAACTGCAGCGCTTCATTTGTCAGGTTATGGGTAATAAAGCCCGGTGCAGGCACATTCTCACCATTACGGAAAATGGCTGGCGAGTTATACAGCGCCGCCCCTGATGCAAAATAGCTATACGCGTAATCAAAGCCACGCTCTTCTGGCCCATAACCCGGCTCAGGTGCTGAAATTTGATTATCGTGATAGTCACGGGTCTGGATGCTTTCGTCGATGAATGCCTTGCTTACCTTGGCATTGTGGTACTTACCGATGTTAGCGGTCGCATAACCATTTTCATTCATCAATGCAGGTAACAGTTTGACATCAAGTGGCACACCAAAATGTGCGTCATCATTACTGTAAATACCAAAGCTGTGCGGGAAACGACCTGTCAGCATGCCAGCACGAGATGGACCACAAACTGGAGTCGCGACATAAGCGTTGGTCATCCGCACGCCTTCATTGGCGAGCTGGGTAATGTTAGGCATTGAGCGCTTGGCGGCATCGTAAAGCTTGTTAAAGTCACCCTCATAACGCTCAGGAGACGGGCGTTCAGCCAAGGCTTTTTTGTCGATATTCTCGAGTGCAAAATCAAGCTGTGCGGTACCCAGATCATCCATGACAATCAACAGGACATTAGGTTTTACCTGCTCACTTGCCATCGACACGACAGGTGCGACAGCGCATGCTGCGGCCACTAACCCTGCCAATACCGTCTTCTTATTCGAGGACAGTTTCATTGTTCACTCCTTGGTTTAAATATTACTTTATTGTTGTGTGTAAATTGTCGCCATTGCCGGCATAACGTTGGCTGCAATACCGCCGCGACGTATTTCCTGCACCATGTGGTGCATCGCTGGGGCGGTGTGCTTGAAAATTTGCTTATAGGACGCGCACAGATAATTCTGACGATGCTTCTCACCTGCCACGGGAATAATTCGGTGTTTAGGGCAACCACCGTGACATAATCCATACACGTCACACTGCTGACATTGATCAGTCAGGCGGGAAGACTTAGCATTGCCAAAACGTTGCTGCTGTTTGCTGGTTGCCAGCTTGACAATATCGGTCTGAGTAATATTGCCCAGTTTATTCGCGGGATAGACATAATGATCGCAGGAATACACATCCCCGTTTGCTTCAATAACCATCGCCTGACCACAGTTTTTAGCCTGTACACATACCGACGCCGGGTAACCCATCCACGTGGCTAAAATGCTGTCAAACATCCGGACATAAATACGGCCAATGTCGTTTTTCACCCATTCATTGAAAATCTCGGTCATGAACTGACCGTAACCATGGGCAGGGACAGAAAACGGGGTTAATGATGCATCTGCGGTTGGCGAATAATGCCCGGTTGTACTTTGCTGGCATTGCGCTTCAACTTCAACAATAGGAATAAACTGCAGGTGCTCTGAGCCCAGATTTTTCAATGCTTGATAGGTTTCTTTTGCCTTATTCCAGTTCTGATCATTAATAACGGTCAGCGTATTAAACTCAACCTTGTATTCCTTCAATAAAGCAATCGCATGCTTCACACGCTCAAATGTTGGTTTGCCATTGACCGAAATACGGTATTTATCATGCACCTCTGCAGCACCATCGACCGACACCCCAATAAGGAAGTTATTCTCCGCAAAAAACTGCGCCCATTGGCGGTTAATCGCTACGGCGTTTGTCTGGAAGCTGTTGGTGATCGTTTTACCATTTGCATACTGCTTCTGGTACTTAACGGCATTGCGGTAGAAATCCAGCCCCGCAAGAGTGGGTTCGCCGCCCTGCCAAGCAAAATCAATATCGTCACTAGGCTGAGAACGGATATAGTCACGCACATAGCGCTTGAGCATGGCATCAGACATTTGATCTTGGCTACTTGCGGCTTTAACTTCTGCAGTTTTCGCCGTCGATGATGACGGCTGCATCATCTGCTCTTTTTCCAGATAAAAGCAGTAATCACATTTTAGATTACAGCGATAGCTGGCTGGCTTCGCCATCATATGGAAGCGGGCTTGATGCGAACGAGACGTAGCCATAATTCAACTCCGGCATAAATACATGCACAATAACAAAAAGAAAGTAAACGAAAGGAATATACGACAAAACCACGTTGCACGAAACGGTCAAGATCACACTACGGCACAAAAAGAAAGCAAAAGACAACCAATGGGCAATAAACGAAAACTAGAACGCTGACGTTGCAAATCCAGGCTGCCGGCACCGTGAGTAAACACAGTGCCGACACACCGACTTAGTCAATCAAAGCAATGAGGACGACAAGTGAAAACGCGCCATATGCTGGGTGATCTCATCCTTACACTGGGTAAGCTGATTTGCTGTTTGGGCCAACTGGCTGGCTGTATCAGCAGAATGGCGAGAAACCTCAACAATGACCGTCATGCTCACATCCAATGACTGGGTTGTAGTATGCTGCTCGGCCAGGGCCTGCGATAAATTCAGTGACTGAGCGACAACATTATTGACATGATCCGACACTTGCTGAAGATGATGACCAATCTCATTGACTTGCTGACAAGTAGACATCGCCGACTGCTGACTTTCAGCCATCACAGTCACCGCTTGGCTGGCGTGGTGGTTGAGTGATTCAATCATTGTTTTGATTTCATGCGTTGAAGACTGGGTTCTCTGAGCTAATAAACGCACTTCATCCGCGACAACGGCAAATCCACGCCCTTGCTCGCCGGCTCGCGCTGCTTCAATGGCCGCATTCAAGGCCAATAGATTTGTCTGTTCGGAAATTTGGTTAATCACATCCAGCACAGAACCGATATTCCCGGCCCCTTCAGCTAATTGTTTCACCACCGAAACCGCACCAGAAACCGTTGTTTCAAGTTGCTGCATATCATTAATGGCAACTTGGGTCACTTGGGTACAATTACCAATCAAATCTAAGCTGCTTTCTGAACTGGACGCAACTTCTTTGACGCTGTTCTGAATCTCAGACATGGTCGCTGTCATCTGGCTCATTGCTGCTGCAATCAACTCGGATTCTGCTGCCTGCTTATTCGCACCGGCATGATTTTCATCAGCAATTCGCGACATATCGAGTGTTTCTGTGTTTAATATTCCCGCGGTTTGATTGATATCCTCGACCATGTGGCGCAAGGAAATCGTCATCTGATTGATAGCCATTGATAAGCTTGCCAGCTCATCATTGCCATCGGTGACCAGTTGCTGGTCGAGATCACCTTTCGCCAATTGCTCAACCGCCGCGATGATTTTTCTGATCGGCAGTGTTACCGAGCGTGTCAGAACTAAGCCAATCAAGAAACAGATCGCTAACGCAGCACAACACACGGCAATACTGATATAGAAGCTAATCTGCTTATCCTTCGCCATCTGCTTTTCAACATTCGCCAGGATAAACTTTGCACTGTCACGCACTTCCGTTGCGGCGGCTAGCATGGATGCACGGCTTTGTACTGATGCCTGAATCTGAATTGACATCTGATCGAAATACGAACGATAGTCTTTTATCAGATCGTCAGAATTAAGCGTATTCCATGTCGTCAGTACGCGTAACCACTGTTCTAGATGCTCAGGGTCCAACGATAATTCACTCTGACTCCGCAACTGCTGCAATTTTGATAACAGCAGTAGACTCGCATCATCAGCATAACGTTGAGCCCAGCGGGTTTCGACATCCAGCAATTGCTTATTTAATTGCTGAACGGTAGCAATTTGCTGATTAAATACATCGAAATCCTCACCATAAGCGACACTCGACAGCTCAAATTGCTTAACTAAAGGACGATTTTCGTTCGAGTTAAATAGACCGCTGGATTGCTTAAAGTTATCTAAATTAACCTTATGCCATTTTTTAAATCGTTCTGCATAAATGGGGTCTCGCGTATTTAAATAATTATTTTCTAACACCTGCAAACCAAAGACTTCTCGCACACCGATATTGGCTGCATTTAATTGCTGAATCCCATTATCGATAACATTCCTAGCACGTAACCCTTCCGCAAACACGACAACCATTAAAAAAATAATTACGGCAAAACCTGCCCCTAACCGTTTGCCAAAACTAAACTGATTCAGTTTCATCATTCATCCCTTAACTAACAAAAAAAGCCGGATAAATTCACTTTATCCGGCTATGTATATTTCTATACATTTATTGCGTTTTTTGTAACGTCACTTCCTGAGGCATACCGAAATAAATCTCAAAGATCAGTTCAGTGGTATTGGCACCTGCCGTCACCGTCACTTTCTCATTAGGCACTGAAGCCTTCCATGCCCCTTGCAGAGTCACAGAGATCGTTGTCGGCTTCGCTTCGGTATAGCGCGTCATATTGAGATCTGGCGTCACACCCGAGATCTGCAGCTGACCATCCGCCAATTCACGTGTCATCACGATGGATGGCTGCGCTAATTTGCTCACCACGCCGTTATCAAGGCTAACACTGTCAAATGCGGCATAACCCGTCACGCCAGTCTTATTGTCGTGAATAACGTGAACGCTGCTGTCATCTTTGACTATCTGGTAAGGTTTTTCGCCATCCGCCTGATAAGATGCCGCTAGCAATGCCATTTTCTCAGGTGTCGCATCCAACATCAGCAAGTACTCATAACCCGCCTCTTTCGGTGCAGTACCGTGATCAATCCAAGCGACTGAGAAATTACCTTCCGTTGACTTACGTGATTTATCATTTGCCGAGGTTTGATGCTGACGACGGACTTCAACCGAAACATCACTGGTGATCAGATAACCATTTCCGTGACCATCGATGAGCCAATCCCCCTCACCCAACTGAGCCTGATATGGCTGCTGCGTGATCTGCTCTCCATTGATCCACAAGGAAGCGGCCTTAGGCGTAATACCATGCTGGAACAAGGTTGTTTCGGTCTGATTTTCATCCATCGAACTGCTGATATCACTGCCCAACATCACGATACGATCAGCCACCGAGAAAGTGGATTTTCGCGCAGTAAAGCTGCTGTCAAATTTTGGCATTGATGGCGCGTGGAACTTAAATGCAAACATACCAAACTGATCATCCAACGATGACGCACCACTGAATGGCTGATCACCACGTAACATCAGAGTATGAGAGTTAGGGCTATCAAGCTGTTCTAACGGCAAATGGATGGTTGTAGTCCCCGGATTACGGTTCCAGTCCCAGCCGTCTTGATTAAAGCCGATCTTGGATTGCTTACCAAATGGAACAACCTGCACCGCACCGTGACTCTGGTAGCGGCCATAACGGTTATCACGGTAATAAATTTCCGATGACCAAACGTTACTGTTGTACGCCTTCATGGTAACCATGTTGTCATGGAAACGGTGAATACCAAACGCACCGCCATTAAATGCCCAGTAACCTTGGGGCAACGCAGCGGGTGTAATCGCTTCACCAAATAGCGTGACAGAATCGGCTACTGATTTACCTGTGATCTGCAGATAAGCCGCCGCCAGTTCCTTATCGACCTTGTCACCGGTTTCCGGATTACCCGTCAATGCCATCCAGCGGTATGACTCATCAAGATGTGTCACAGCGGGTGGATTAAATGGATGACGGCCAGACAAGCCCAATCCCACTTCTGGATTACTATAAACCCAAGCGGATAGCATGGCCTTTTTCAGCGCTGATCGACCTTCACTACTGACGCTAAATGGTGTGCCATCTAGCATGTATACCAGCTGGGCTGCATTGTTGAAGGCTGGGAATGAGTAGCCCGGGTAGTTACCTTCATGACGCCAAGCCGTACCGTCTGGACGCAACCCATCGTAGCCACCCGGAGGTGTTTGCGATAACGCGATATTGATATAGCTGCCAAACTTCTTCAGCAGAGCAATACGACGGTCAATATTCGGCTCAAGCATCAGCAGCGCTAAATGCTGGCGAGAAAGCGTGTTGAAGTAATCCAAATCCGAGCTTTGTGGTCCTGCAACCATATCAAAGTTGGCTTTAAATTCACGCGAATACCACAACAGAGCATCAAATACAGGCTGACGCAACTCGGCCTCTGTCAGTACATCTGACATCAACATCGCGGAGATATACCACCAGCGAGAGCTGTAGCCCCAGTGGTGAGTAGTTACTAATGAGCTGCCATCAACAAAACCCTGATCAAGAATATGCTGTGTCATTAACACATACATATCTGCCAGTTCTTGCTTCACGGCTTGATCGTCCGTGGCATTCCAGAAACGGCCGATATTAAACAAAATATTAGAGTATTCAGATAAGGTGACATAGTCTGCAAACAATGCCTTATCTTCAGCCTTCATAAATTCTGGTTGATACAGAATTTTTTGCTTGCCGGTAATAATATGACGACCAGACAACACACCATTCTCATCGCGTGCAATACGCAGTGACTGGAATTGATCACGTAAGGTGTCTAGATTATTGAATGTCTGTACCCCTTTCAGGCGCTGGGCTTCAACAAACACATCAACCAATGAGTCGCGAATGTTGTCAGCGGCACTGATTTCAACGTCAGTTGCTACAGGTAGCTGCTTAGACAAACCAAAATCAATTTCAGGGATGTCATAACGTGTCTTAACCTGATCATCAGACCATTGGTAACGGGCATCATCGACTGAAATCATGACTCGGTCGATATAGAAGGTACCTTTTTCAACACTTGACGGTGCAGTAAAACGGATACTGTCCATATCACCGCGTGGACCACCAGGCATGCTATTCATCCCCTGACCTTCGCCAGATGCATTGTCTGTGATCCCTAAACCTTCTACTTCGCGACCTTCAATATCATTTTGCAACGACACACCAATAGCTCGCCATCCGGTGAAGTTCATATACACATTAAAGCCGGCATCAGCACTGGATGAGCCTTTCAAACCGCGACCTAAATCAACAACCATATAGTCATCAACTGGCGTTTCATTGTAGATCCAGAATGACAACACTTGTGTCGCAGCACGACCCCACGCCTTTCTGCCTTCCATATCAGTCACTTGCTGAATAGGCTGACGAATGATCATGGTACTATTTGGCGTCCAGTCCCATTTCAGAGACTGTTGTCCTAACACATACCGTGCTTTAGTAAACGACAATGATGAGCCGTCACTGGCTTCAATATAATCGGGAACCGTTTCTTCAGTCATCGCGATAATTTGTGACTGCATCACGGGTATAGCAGCAGGCATTTCCACCGATTGAGTACGAGACATACCTGAACAGGCTGTTAGCCCAAGGACGGTCGAGATAACCAGCGATAGCCGCCCTAATTTATGGAGTGAATTCATTGCGTAGCCTTTATCAATAATCAGCAAATGTGGGTGTTGCCACCCACAAATCAAATCTTAAAAACGTTTAGTGACAGAAAGCGCCATGAAGGCTTCGTTGTAATCGTCACGTTGATAATAAGTCAGGCCTGTCGCGGCACTCAGCCCATTGCCCATATTGAGGTTTGCATTGAATTTTGCTTCGATCAGATCCCCACCAACCGCATCGCCGTAAATCACAAAACGATCCGTTGAGGTATCCATTGTTAATGCCGCACTTTCACGAATACGTTCATCGTCATTCATGTCGAAATACGCCATTAGTGAGAACAACGGCGTAAATTGGCCATACGCAATGTCGTAAGTGTTGTAAGCGGTAAAGCCAGCACCAAAATGCTTCACAGAATACGCAGTACGGTCATACTTAAGACTTGCAGGAGAGCCTGTTTCGCTATAGTCATCAACACGCAGCCACTGATAGTTATATGCCACACGAGGTTCAACTTTCACCATATCCAGGTCAAACTTCATGCCGGCCATCAGTTGATAGCCCAGTTGGTTAGCGCCGTATTCCGCGTTGGCTGAGGTATTTCCTTCATAGCCAGTCGACGCGCCGATAGTACGTTTGCTGTTAATGGTATTCGTACCAATGTTGACATTACCATCAACAAAGTAACGCTCATTAAACCAGCCCGCGTAGACCATGCCCTGCAAGCTATCGATATCATTGCTATTACTTGTGTTATCGATATCAGACGTTGAGTTCACGTAAGCAAATGAAAGGCCAAACAGTTTTTCACTATCAAACACCCGATCAATACCCACATTGATACCGTAAGTATTCAAATCATAGCCGTGTGTATCACCGTTACTCTGGTTACCATAACCAAAAATCAAATTAGACCATGCATTCCAACCTGTGCTGGCTTGGCCTAAATGGCTTTCATTACGTAATACGTTAGTACGGTCATCAACCTGACTACGCATTTTGTCGACAACCATTAGCGCTGCACGCACTTCGCTACCTTCTGCATCAGGGGTTAACTCATCAGCAAGCTTGGCGGTGGTCGCAGCATCTGCGCCAGACGATGCCAACAAGGCAACAAGTTCACCGGATGCGTCGGATCCTGTTTGGCTATGCTGCTTAAGCGCGTAGTTCACAATATAATCAGCAACAACGATATCACCCGATTTCGCGCCGCCTTCAGACACTAATCCAACAAACTCATCGCCGCCGGTATAGTTAATGGCATAGCGCGCAATCAGTTGGTCACCACTGACACCGCCATTCACTTCCGGTGGCGTCTGCTCAAGCCATGATTCATCGACAGCCAGTAAAGGCGAAGAGTCAAAGGTGCCGGCCACATCAAAGCCTTCACCAGCACCGACGGTCACTTTATCGCCACCCGTAATGCCACCTTCTGATTCCAGCAAGATCACGTCTTTGCCGAGTAGATCATTCACATTGCTGCCAGTGTAGGAAAATTTAACAGTGCTGTTATCATTAAATGTGGTTTTTCCTGTCACTAACAAAACCGGATTATTCAAATCGCTGTTTTCACCGACTTTGAAATCCATTGATGCATTGTTTTTATTGGTAAAATCAGATTCCCAAACGATAGTCTGATTTTGGCCGATGATGGTCAGGTTACCGTGGTTTTCAATTCTGTCCACCCCGGTAATTTTCTGCCCATCAAACGTGGCTTCTTTACCTGAACCGTAGGCAAAGTTGATTTTATTGCCCGTCGCATTATTACCGATAATGTTGCCATCGATCGTACCATGTACGTCAATACGCATTGAATTAGTACTGCCGCTAAAATCAATGGCATGTTCAGCGCCACTGATTAGTCCGCCATTTTTGATATAAATACCCAGATTCGGGTTTACTGGATTACCTTGTTGAAAATTCCCGTCAATTTTGATCGCGGTATCATTTTTACTGACAATATTGCCACCTTCAATATTCAGGTTGCCAGTAAACAGGGCTTTCGAATCAAGATAAATCGCATGTGCACCTTGACCCGATACCTGGATATTATTTTTCAAATACAGGCTCGAAAACGCTTTACCTCCACCTTGATATTCAAGACCATTACCGTTAGCAACAACAATGTCACCACCGCTATAGCTGGTATCACCATCCGTTTTAATCACCGTTTCACACACGGTATTGGCCGGGCATTCTGCCGCATTAACCACAACTGGAGACATAAAGCATGACGCAATAATCAGCGATAACGTTGTTCGCTGAGACACAGGGATAATTTGCATATCAAACACTCTCAAGAAATTGTTTTATTTGGTTTAAATGACAATTAAAAGCTCACTCTGGCACCGAGTTTTAGGTATTTGACTTGAGAGTCTTCTTTACCCAATGTATAGCCGTCTTTGTACTTAATATCTTCAAGGTAATACTCCGCTTGCAAGCGGATGAAACTGTTTAGTGGATAGGACACTTGAAGGGCATAGCGCGATACTTGGCTTTGTGTCTTAGTTTCATCGTAATACGCACTGTCATACCAAGCAGACGCTTCACCGTAACCTAATGCATAACGAACATACGGTGAAATCACCAGACCAATAGGGGTATCCCAGAAATAATAAAGGCGAGCTTGCTGGTTCTTGGTATTATCGGTCAGATCCCAGGTTTCACCCTTATCACTGCGCTTACCGGTGTTATAGTAAGACAGGCTTAAACGCTGTTTAGGCGTCAAGTTATAGCGAATACCCGGTTCAATTTCCCAAGTCAGGTAATCACTATTACGAGTCATGCTGGTGACGTTTTTGTCTTCCTGACGCTCAATACCAAACTGAGCGTCGCCCCATAGGCTCCATTTATCACTTAAGTCGAAATAGTACTTCGTTTCGGTACTGTAAATGTCATTGGTTAAACGAGAGCCGCTGTCATAGTTGGTCAAATCCTGACGCACTTTAAAGCTTGGCTGAACCCAACCACCATCAAAACGGAAACGGTAAGATGCCTGAATTTCCGCACGCGAATAAACCTGCTTACTATCATGCGTACGATTACGGTAGCCCAAATCAAAATACCAGTTAGACCCATCAGGGTTGATGTTCAAATCTAGTCTTGGACCTGCGTAATCATAATCACTGCCATAGTCGCCTGACTCATGGCTTAACGTTGCATTTACCTTGGCTGCGTTTGCAACCATTGGAAAACTAGCAGCAACAAGTCCTGCACACAGTAAAACTCGCGATGTTGGTATGAATCCCATTTTCATAACGATGCCAATGCCCTTCACTCAATTATCGATACAGCAGCCATCTATAGTTATTTGTTCGGCCTGCTGTCCATAGCATATAAATGCCTTATTTTAAGGTGGCGATAATACAATCATTCCTTATTAACAACTGTGATGCGCCGCAAGATTACGAAAACAAACGAAAGAAAACAAAGATATTCGATACTCTATAACAAAAATACAAAATATCTTTCAAATCGAAGAGTCGAAATACTTTTTACCGTTACAACATAAAATCAATCATTATTCACTCTCAAAAAATGCATAGATAAGGCTTAAAACAATCCAATAAATGCATCTAGTTGCTTAAATGACAAAATTCTATCTAAATCACAATTTGAAAACAAAAGGAAATGAAAGGTTTCATTGTGCGTAATTTACCCCTTAAACTGGGTTAAAACGCAAAGAAAACGAAAGCAAATAAAGCGAAAGACTTTCTTTTCTATAATTTTCGACGTGAACACACATGGATAGCATAATGAAAATCAGATATTGCGCACTGGTTGTAGCTTCAATCTTATCTGGCTGTAATTCAGACAGTGAAAACCCAGCTCAAGGCAATAATGGTCAGCCTTACAACGCGCCGATCGCATCAAACATAACCTTGGTGGGTGATGCGCTGGTTGGTTCTTCCTTATCCGGGAAATATACCTTTACAGACCCTAACTATAGCCCTCGTAAAGAAGGTGAAAGCCAATACCAGTGGCGCCAGTCTGATAATGATGACGATGCCTCAAACGATAAAATCTTAGGTAATGAGCAAGCCTTCACACTGACAGACAATGAACTTGCCCAGAATGTCTATTTCTGTGTTACACCAGTTGCTGAAGGTAATGTCAGCATTGTTGGTGAAGAGAACTGCTCAGCATCTGTGATGGTAGAAACCGGCAGTGGTGAAAAGCCGCAAGCCACTGATGTTGCCATCGATAACATGGCACCAACGGTGGGTGAGACACTCACTGGCAGCTATCTCTACGGCGATAACGACGGTGACAGTGAAGAAGGCAGCCATTTTGTTTGGAAACAAAATGGCAAAGATATTGAGGGTGCCAACCAAGCGGGCTTTACCCTGACTGCAACTGAAGAAGGCGTACGCATTCAGTTCTGCGTAACACCAGTATCAGCAAACCCAGATGCACTACCTAATTTCCCGGCGACGGGCGATCAAGCCTGTTCTGAGCAAACGGCAGCTGTAGCGCCTAAATCAGGTAACGCACCCACAGCCACGGCAGTGAGCACGGCGGGTGATCACACTGTGGGTTCTGTGGTAACGGGTAGCTATACCTTTGACGATACCGACAAGGATCTAGAGGGGCAGTCAACGTTTGCCTGGAAACGCGATGGTCAAGCGCTACCTTCTGAAACCGCGAAAACCTATACCCTTAATGCGGCAGACAAAGGAGCAGAAGTTTCATTTTGCGTTACCCCAATTTCTCAAACAGGCTTACCGACATCAGGTACAGAAGTCTGTTCTGCACCGATTACTGATGTCACCGACCCGGCTGGCAGTGTACCGACTATCACGCTAAAAGAAGTAAACATTAGTGGTAATGATAAGCTACCAGAAGTCGATGATATTCTAAGTGGCAGTTATGTCTATCAAACATCTGGCTCGGTAGATGACTCGCGCGCGGTCTGGAAAGCCAACAATGTCGCGATTGATGGTGTTAACTGTACTGTTGGTCAAGCTTGTGAACTGACTGTCGCGGAACAACATCTGGGCCAAGCACTGACCTACTGTGTAACGCCAAAAGCCACAGACAGCCAAGCAGGCACAGAAGTCTGTAGTGATGCCCTTACGACATATGGCCTTCGTCTCAGCGGTAAATTAGAGTTCCGCCAAACACTGAAAGCAGAAGTCTTTGGCTACCAGAATCCAATCTATTCGTGGAATGTAGATATCTCCAATACTGACGGACCTTCTGGCGATCTTAATAAAACAGTACAAAGTACTGCCGCTGAATATACCATTGGCCAAGAGGTTCTTAACCACATCACTGATGAGTTTCAAAGCACAACAGGTAACAACAATCAAATCATTGACGATGCTGATTGGGATCAGGCACTAAGAGCAAATATTGTAACAACAGACACCACCAATGCCGCTCACTACATTGGTAAAGATATTGAAGTCTGTGTGTCTGCCACTGATATGCCAGAGCAATGCTTACAGGCATCCGCTATTCCTGCCATTACAGGTGGTCTGATTTATGATGCAAAAGCTGCCGATAAACGTGCGATTGAACCAGTACGTGAAGTCACGTTCAACAATGCCGTCTACCATCGCCCGCTGACTGAAGCGGAAACCATGGCAGCAAGCAACAGTGACTTTGGTCCACATCTGCCAAAAGCGCATTACAGTCAAACTGCAATGGGGATCAAATGGGCCAGCTTCAAGCTAGAGCACGATGATGGTACAAAACCAGGCTTAGACGTCTGTTTGAACCTTTATAAAACGGACATTAATGACAGCAGCACATGGTTCCTGCCGGCAAGCCGTACAAGTACAGATAGCGCCTATACCCAAAACGGCTATGCTGCAGATGGAAATCAACCGCCATTAGATAACAATGATCTATTGATCCGGTTCACCAATATCTTCAACAACAATAGCAAAGCAGCAGGTAAAGGTCTGGTTGGTAGCTTTAGCGGCAATGGCTCACCGCTCTACGGCTGGGTGACCAACGGTAGCTATAACGCTGATAAAGCGGTATATACCGTGACACCATTCTGGGCAGCCTCCAAACCAACGGCGAATACTGGACAGGCAAACTCCGTGAAATTTTATGACAATGGCTCATCTGGTAATAACTCTGTTGGCAACGGTCGCTACGTGACCTGCGTCAGAGCAGCATCAATCCAATAATCAGCACTGCTTACAGGGATGGCTTCGGCCATCCCTTTCTCGTAGGAAGAATAATAATGAACCACCAAGAACACTTATCCTCATCCCCTTTTTTGTCATCTCTTCTCACCCGAGCCAAATACCACCCATCTGCGGCTAAACCTTGCACGGTCAAAACTGTCGCATTATGCGTAGCGGCGATACTCGGGACACCAATGGCATTGGCTAACCCAGACCTTACAGCCCATATCGAAAGCTTTGAGGGAACGAACCTACCAGCAGGCATCAGTGGCCAAGGCCTCACCCTCAACACAGAACAAGCTATTATGGGTGAGCAGGCGCTAAACTGGACATGGAGCAAAGCCGATGCATCCATCACGCTCCGTCGTCATTTCCCGCGCCTGAGTGACCAAGCCGCCAATGCCGCAAAAGGCGTTTACAGCGGCTACACACAGGTGCTGTCATTCTGGATCTATAACGATACGGCGGTGAATGCAGATCTGCGGGTCAAACTCGGTACCACTGGCGACTTTACCGATGAATTTCCGGTGAATCTTAACTTCACTGGCTGGCGTGCCGTCGGCGTCTCCCTCAACCATGACTTCAACCTTAATGGCACTGGTAGCCATGCTGCCACGACAGACTTCCAGCAGCTGCGCTTCCAAGCCCCCAAAGGCATGACCAGCGGCAAGGTGATTATCGACCGCATCATGGTCTCGGTTGATGACAATCGCTATCAGTGGTCAGATGATCAGGTAACTACCCGCTACAGCAAGCCAAGCAGAGTGCAGGTCGAACTACCCTCACCGCTGCCGCACCCCTCTGCTGAGGAATTACAGGCTGCAGCCGATATCCGACAAGCACTGACCGAAGACGTTGCGACTAGCAATCAGATGCTTAGCGAACTGCGCCGCCGTCTTGACACTTTCACTCTCCGCCATGCAGGGAGTGAGCCGATTCTGCGTCACGTGATCACTGACAAACAGCAGGTTATCTACCAACCGGCATATCTGGATACCGCGGATAAAGCCGATTTTGACCAATACGCCCTTCTCGGTGACAGCGACAGTGACGGCAATAAAGTCACTGGCTATAGTCGACTGATGCTCGATATCGCCAGCAGCTGGTTCCACACCGATAACGCAGCAACTCGTGATGAACTCGCAGACATGTACCTGCTCATGAGCCGCCACCTGCTTAATCAAGGATATACCGACGGATCAGCGTTGGTAACCACCCACCACTGGGGTTACAGCAGCCGCGAATGGTACTTATCAGCCCTGATCATGGCCGATGAGCTCAGCAAAGCGGAGATCCGTCAGGAGATCTATGATGCCCTGCTATGGTTTTCCCGTGAGTTTAATGAAAGCTTTAACATGGCACTGATCCCTGAGAGTGCCAACATGGACTACTTTAATACCCTGGCGCGACCGCATCTTGCGATGCTGCTGCTAACCCCTGACGACAAAGAGCGCATCGCCCTGCTTAACCGCTATGGTGCTTTTCTCTCTGAGGCCATCACCCAAGTACCACCAAGCGATCACGACGGTTTCCGCCCAGATGGTACTTCATGGCGCCATAAAGGCCATTACCCGGGCTACAGCTTCCCGGGTATGAGTGGTCTTGCCAACGTCATTTTCCACCTCAAGCAATCCCCCTTCTCCGTCTCTACCGAGGCGCTGGACGTGGTCAAAAAAGCGATGCTGACCGGTTGGATCCACTCCAATCCCGTTGTGCCTCTTGGCTTAGCTGGACGTCATCCATTTACCACTCTTGGTGTACAAGCCTACGCAGAGGGAATGCGTGAAATTGCCCTCAGCTACCCCTCGCTAGATACCGAGCTTGCTTCCGTGTATCTGCAAGTTAAAGGTAAATCAGCGGCAGAGAGCACGGCCATTTTCGGCCAGCGAATTAAACCCGCTGACTTGCCGGAAGGAAACTGGAGTTTCAACGGCGGCGCTTTCAATATTCACCGCAGTAGCGATCGCATGGCGGTGATCAAAGGCTACAACAAAGATGTCTGGTCATCGGAAATTTACACGAGTGATAACCGTTATGGCCGCTACCAGAGCCATGGCAGTGTTCACGTCATGCCTTATGGCAAACTCGCAAACTGGGGCCATACCCAAGCAGGTTGGGACTGGAACCGCAATCCAGGCACTACAACCCTGCATCTGCCAGTCAATGAACTGGAAAGCCCGAAACAATCAACTGTGATGGTACGATCTATAGAAGGGATCAGTGGCTCGACCTCGCTGCTCAATCGCTATGGTCTATTCAGCTTCAATCACGTTGAACATGCCGAAGGGGGGCTAACAGGATTTGACGACACCTTCCGCGCCCGTAAATATGTGATGGCCAGCGGCGATGAACTCTATCTTGTGGGCAACAGCATCACCAGCAGCAGCCCGGATACCGAGACAACCCTGTTCCAGATCAGCCAACGGGCAGGCGCCAGCCTCAACATCAATGGCAAGACTGTCTCCGCAACAAACTACACTGGTACCCTTAAAAAAGGCCAGTGGATCATTGATGACAACGGCGTAGGCTACTACCTTGTGGATGGCCCTGCCCTGCAGATCCGCCGTGGCGAACAAGAATCTCGCCATAACAAGACCAAGGCAGTCACGCATGGCAACTTCTCTACCGCTTGGTTGCCGCACGGGGATAGCCCTGTCAACCAAGCGTATGAATACGTCATGGTCATGAACGCGACTCCGGCAAAAATGACAGCCGTAAAAACAAGCATGGATAACGGGGAGCATTTCCGCACACTACAGAGCAATGCCAACAAACAAGTTCTGTTCGCCGCCAAAGATAACCTTTACGGTTACACCACTTATGGTGATAAAGGGGTGAGTTACGCACAAGGGCCACTGCGTTTTGTCAATAATACCGCCATCACTCTGGTACAGGCACATCAAAAAAGGCTCGAGGTCAGTATTTCATCACCAGAACTGTATCTAAACGATACTGCCGCAGCGACACCGGCGGATTACCGTCTAGAGTTTGCAGGTGAATGGGCACTGGCGACACCGTCAGAAGCAATAACCCTCAGTGCGGCAGGCGGTAAAACGATCATTGACACCAGCAGTTCCTTTGGTATGGCCAGCACCTTTACTCTCTGTAAACCCAAGACAGACTGTAAGGCGGATCAACCCACCACGCCTGAGCCCGATCCAGATCCGAAGCCCGAACCAGAAACCGGTCCTTCTGCTGGCGGCAGTGGTGGCGGTGGTAGCTTAGGGGGCTTAACTTTGGCAGCGCTAGCCATGTTAGGACGCCTACGCAAAACTCGTCGCTAGAGACATCGAATATAGGGTGAGGCGTTTCTGCCTCACCCCTCTTTATAGAGCAAGATGCCTATAACATTTGGAATAACGACATTTATAAACCATTTCGAATGTCATTCACAGACGGGAGCTTTCGCTATTGCAAAGAGAATTTATGTTCTGCTGCCGCCAATAGACATGACCCAGAAAAGCGTCATATGATACACACCATTGACGAAATACAATCTGATCCTTACCTATTTAACAGTAATTTTTCCGAATACTGCTACGATCCAGATAAATTTGATGGCACATTAGAAAGCTACCCTACTCGTTTGTATCTTGGCATGGATTTAAGCTGCAACTTAAAATGCCCCTCATGTCGTAACAAACTCATCTCTGAATACAATAAAAACGAGAGGCTTGATACCCTTTATGCAAACTTAAGAAGCATCACTCCGGGTATACAAGATCTCGAACTGGATGGAGCCGGCGACGTATTTGCAAGCAACTGGTATCAGAAATTTCTAAAGCACTTCCCAGTCGAAGACTTTCCAAACCTTCAAACCATTACTCTGCGTTCAAACGGTTTACTGTGGAATGAAAAAAATTGGTATCGCATACACCCCTACTTCAGGTCTAAACAAATATCAGCTTGTATCACGGTAGACGCCATTTCACCCAAACCTATGAAAAAGTGCGCGGTGGCTGTTTTTCGACACTGATGAAGAACTTGAAGTTTATTAAAACTTTACAACAAAGAGGCGAGATTATCTCTATCACTTTGGTGATGGTTTACCGTAAGAGCAACTACCTGGAAATTCCAGAATTCATTGAAATGGGAAGAGCATTTAATGCGAATTACCTCGTCATCCACCCGGTTCAACCATGGAAAGAGTCTGCATATGTGTTAAATGACCAATACAATGATGAAGCGATTCACAATCCTGAACACCCTGAGCATCATCGCTTTAGAGCATTAATAGAGTCTCACGGCATAACTAGTGGCAATCAAGGAAAAATGTACGTGGATTTTTCAAAGTAGTGTTTATTTAATCAGCTGGCTAGTTGAATGAAGTTCGTTAATGACTTATCAGGCCGCGTTTAACAGCCGCCGACAGGTGCTTAGCCCTGAGGTCCGTTGTTGACCGATGTGCTGGTGATATTCCCTTAGCAGATATTCTTTACCTATCGCACCCGAGAAGTTTTGCTCTAAATGGCGGGCTAATTCCAGCCAGTTTTCGTCACTCAGGCCAATACGGGAAACAATATTGAGTGCATTTTCTGATATATATCCTTTCTTACCATCACGAATAGCACGCCCCGTCTCATCGACAAGCAGTAAATAGTCTGTAAAAACAAAAAGCAACCCCTTGGGCATATTGGCGCGGGGATTTCCTACAAATGGAAGTAGCGTTTTCGGCTGGCAACTCGATTTCGCGGCTTTTACGCGCCTTTTAATGCTGGTGTGGGCAGACGTTTCCGGTGTTTTCGCCATTCCTGCACGAACAGGGTTAAGGTCTACATAAGCCATGCAGGCCACCAGTGCTGCTTCATCAAGTAATGCTTGAGATTTGAACCGCCCTTCCCAAAAGCGACCTGTACAACCATCTTCTTTATTCGCTTGACGGGCAATCGGCTCGTTTAGCAAACGCATAAACCAACTGATATCGTATAACCGCTTTCGCCAGTCTTCTGCAATTCGTTCTACCGCCAACAGCTGAGCCTTATCCATCTGGCTTCGCCGAGTTTCATCTATCCAAGCATTTGAAAGATAATTACCTTTACACACTCGGTGCCAACGGGTGATCACTTCTTCATCTGACCAAGCCTCGGCTTGAGTTTTATCAACATGCAGTACAACATGGGTATGGTTACTCATCACCGCGTAGGCACAGATATCAATCGCAAACACCTTCGCGAGAAACAGCAGCCGCTGCTCTACCCAACCTCGTCGGTGCTCAAAACATTTGCCAGTAAGCGGATCCTTGCCGCACAAAAAACTTCTTCTTACACACCGTGATACACAATGGTAGTACGGTGTATCCACTAAACTCACTTGTGTCTTTCTTGCCCTTGCCATACTTGGCGGCCTCTCGATTCATCCTTGATAAATCAAGCCTAGAACACAGGGCAAGAAAGTACAAAATGTGGGTGTCTTGGTAATTAACTATTATTCAGTCCCTACATCTTATCCTTATGCGTTATTATAGGTTTTAAAAACGCGACAAACGTGTATATCCAGTTAGTTAAATTAGTATAAAAAATAACACTAAGATGAAAAGAGAAGATAATCCATATAGATATTATGAATAGGTATTCCAACACTCCACCATGTGATTCAAAAGTTGCAAAAAGAGAAAGTAAGAATGATGCTATCAACAACAACAGCATTAAGTAAACAATAGGTTTCCAAAGCGTTTTATTAGGAAAGTATTTATTCTCAACCCTGCACAACATCTCCCCTTCAATAACCCTACCACATTCAATTGCATTCTCAAATTTACGCCCTAATACAGCGAACTCAAAAACAAAAGAAAAAACGAATGCAATACATATTGAGATAACAAACCAAGGCCATCCTCTCACATCCAATAAAAACAAATTCACATACTTAAATATAAAACAATAGATAAACACATGGACCAATGTATTATAGGCCATATAAAAAACTTGGAATTTAAACCTCCACTTACCTCGACTCATAAATATACATATAGCAACTTGAATAATCAAAAATAAAAAAAACATATTTATTAAGCTAGTATTTTCACCCCAAATAGAAATAACTATCAGAGGTATACATAACAAAGCTGTTGATAAAACATCGTTATTAAATTCATCATTTATTGCATCGTAATTTGACTTTCTCATTAACCCTACTAGTAACTATTAATATCTAAGTAGACATCGCCTACTTAGACATCTATTTAACAATTAGTCACGAAGATTCCAGAAGCTATTGTTAATACCACTTTCAATCGCATAGGAAACTCCCCAACCGACAACAAACCCAACCGCTGCTCCAACCGCCGTTCCAATTACAGGTGCAATGGCAGTGCCTACACTTGCTCCAAACTTAGCCGAAGCAACAGCTGTAACTGCTCCAGCAGTAACAGCACCAGTATACGCTGCCGCCGAACCTGAAACGGCTCCTTTTGCAGCGTCCAAACTAGCATCAATTGCAAACTCTTTCGATACAATTGACTTGCCGTCAAGCTTATACTCAATTGCTCGTCCAACAGGACCAACAACTGCTCCAATAGCCCCACCTTGAGACACTGCTTTTATACTCGCTAGTCGATGGGCTACTACAGCACCTGTATCGCATACACCCCTACTTCAGGTCTAAACAAATATCAGCTTGTATCACGGTAGACGCCACTTCACCCGAAACCTATGAAAAAGTGCGCGGTGGCTGTTTTTCGACACTGATGAAGAACTTGAAGTTTACAACGAAGAGGCGAGATTATCTCTATCACTTTGATGATGGTTTACCGTAAGAGCAACTACCTAGAAATCCCAGACTTCATTGAAATGGGAAGAGCATTTAATGCGAATTACCTCGTTATTCACCCAGTTCAACCGTGGGAAGAGTCTGCATATGTGTTAAATGACCAATACAATGATGAAGCGATTCACAATCCTGAACACCCTGAGCACCATCGCTTTAAGGCATTAATAGAATCACACGGCATAGCTAGTGGCAATCAAGGAAAAATGTACGTGGATTTTTCAAGGTAGTGTTTATTTAATCAGCAGGCTAGCTGAATGAATGTTAGTTAATAAGGAACTTATCAGGCCGCGTTTAACAACCGCCGACAGGTGCTTAACCCAGGGGTTCGTTGTTGGCCGATGTGCTGATGGTATTCTCGTAGCAGATATTCTTTACCGATCGCACCCGTGAAGTTTTTCTCTAAATGACTCGCTAATTCCAGCCAGTTTTCTTCACTTAGCCCAAGACGAGAAACAATATTGAGCATATTTTCTGATATGTGCCCTTTTTTTCCATCACGAATAGCACGCCCCGTCTCATCCACCAATAATAAATAATCAGTACATACAAACGGCAACCCCTTGGGCATATTAGCTCGGGGGTTCCCTACAAAAGGAAGTAATGCTTTCGGTTGATGAGTGGATTTTGCAGCATTGGCGCGTTTTTTAATGCTGGTGTGGGCAGACGTTTCCGGTGTTTTCGCCATTCCTGCACGAACAGGGTTAAGGTCTACATAAGCCATGCAGGCCACCAGTGCTGCTTCATCAAGTAATGCTTGAGATTTGAACCGCCCTTCCCAAAAGCGACCTGTACAACCATCTTCTTTATTCGCTTGACGGGCAATCGGCTCGTTTAGCAAACGTATAAACCAACTGATATTGTATAACCGCTTTCGCCAGTCTTCTGCAATTCGTTCTACCGCTAACAGCTGAGCCTTATCCATCTGGCTTCGTTGGTTTTTATCTAGCCAAGTATTTGAAAGATAGTTACCTTTACACAATCGGTGCCAGCGGGTGATAACTTCTTCCTGAGACCAACTTCTAGCATAGTCGCTATCAACATGCAGTACCACATGGGTATGATTACTCATCACCGCGTAGGCACAGATATCAATCGCAAACACCTTCGCGAGAAACAGCAGCCGCTGCTCTACCCAGTCACGACGGTGCTCAAAACATTTGCCAGTAAGCGGATCCTTGCCACACAAAAAACTTCTTCGTACGCACCGTGATACACAATGGTAGTACGGCGTATCCACTAAACTCACTTGTGTCTTTCTTGCCCTTGGCATACTTGGCGGCCTCTCGATTCATCCTTGATAAATCAAGCCTAGAACACAGGACAAGAAAGTACAAAAGTGTGGGTGTCTATGTAATTACCCCTTTTTAATTTTCTGAATTTCAGTGTTCTAATTTAATCAATACAGTCTAACCAATGAAAACTTTGAGGACTCATCCCTGATAAATAATGAGCTAAATATTCATCTATTTTTTTCTTTGGATCATGAATCTCTACTATATTATCTAGGTCTTTACCATTAATGTAATATACCTTTCCATCACAAGCGTCTTCGTTAATAAAAAGAGCATCCTCACTCTCTGTAAGTAACCAACAACGAAACATTTCTTTTTTACAACCCATTATCTGGGTACATTTATTAACCTGTTCTTTAGAAGCACCAACCCCCTTAGCATATTCATTGAGGTCCAATCGGGCTTCAAAGCGAAATGGGGTGTTCCACCAATCCATGACACAGTAGCTTTCTTCAGTAACACAAAATGAATTGAACCATCTATATAGCTCTCTCCAACTAGTTGGCAACATCAAATAGTCTTCATCAAATAGCTCCCCTTCTTTATCCATAAATTCCGGCTGAAGACTAAAAAATAAATTACCACGATCAGATTGAACAACTATGAAGCACAACCATTCTCGTAATCCTTTCTTTAAAACTAACTTAGGGTTCCCCCACTCGTTTTCAATCACTCTACTCGCGTTTTCAAACACTAGGGAAAAACTAGGAAACATTGAAGAAAATCCACCCCCAACACTTTCTATTATATGTCTATCCAAATGCCTAAAAGCTTCTTCTGGAATATCAGACTTATCAAAACAAATATACGGATATGACAATTCCATACTTATCTACCTGTTCTATTTTGTTTATACATTTCATTTATATGTCGCTGAATATTCTTCCTTATTTCAGCTTGAGTTTCAACTAAATTCCGTTGATAATCTGAATTAATTTCATTTCCTTTATAAAAGGACCAGTCAGTCTTAGAACCTTTTGATGAATTTAAAGATTTCGGTAACGGCTGGAAATTACCAACTCCAATTCTATCATGAATTATTGATATTTGTTGTTCGGTTGTACGTTTATTCATTTTTGGAAGATTCAGTATTTCTTTCAAAGGTAAGATATGATCGACTGGCATGGTTTTATTCACAGGTGCTGGTTTAAATATATTGGTTAATGGATCCAAATAGCCCATCCCTTGAAATCTAGCACTCACATCATTAGGTACGCTACGAACAGTCTTACCATTGATTACCGCTCCACCTTGCCCAAAGGCCTGATTTACCTCCTGACCTACAAAAACCCGTTTACTGACATTATGATGTTGAACGTTATCAGTATTACTGTTGAGCTTCAAGCGCGCTGCTAATACATTGCTTCGAAAGGCATTACTAGCTGTTCGAGTCATAGGTCCTGGTCCAGCAATCATCCCTAAATAGATATCTGCCAATTCTGGTGGTCTAACATTGTTCATTTCCAACTGAACACCGAGCACTGTATCTAGAAGGGCTATATTAGCTCGACCAACATCATCAGAACTCTCCCACACATCAGAGGTACCGTAACCTTTCTCTAATGCTTCCATTCGGTCATATACATTCCCATCTTCACCTAAATATCCTATTAACTCTCCCAATGGTGTATATGAATGCTGGGTGCTGTTCATTGAAAGCTGAGAGATAGCGTCATCAGCTAGGACACTTGCATGCAACCCTATACGATGCAACGACATTACATGTTCAGACTCAAGCATATTTCCGGCAAACAGCATATCTACCGCTTCACCATAAAGAGCCGAAGCACCCTCAAAATACTCAGTTCGTGACAAGTCTGCATTGATAAGATCGTTGAGCTTATATTGTAAATATTGATCGTAGATCTCAGGGTCAAACTGACTCTGTCCCATCCCCGTTACACTTGCTGTACGTGAATTTATCTCCCAACTTGCTACTTGATCATAAACTGCGCTTTTTTCAGCTGCACGCATTTTACCTCGTGCAACATTCCCCAATGCATTTCCAAATGCATCTGTCATCATCTGCCCTGCATTATCGCCAAATGACTCACCTCGAAGCACGGATGATGTTGCTGCGCCCGCAAAGCCACTTAGAGTGTCACCGACAATTCCCATTCCATTGGTCAGGCTCGAACCACCTAGACTTGCTAATGACCCAGCGGCTGATGCAGCAAGATTTTTCCAGCTGAAAGATACATCGTTTCCAAGTGCTTTGTTCCCAAGGTAATTTGTGGTGTAGTTAACAGCACTACTTGCCATACCATTTGCAGCGTGTCGTAGCCCCAAGTTTGATGCTCCGTCCACAGCACCAAACATGCCTCCATTTCCAAAAGCTCCCATACCAGCAGTTGCAGCGGAGGCTAACCCACCAAGAGCTACTTGATCCCACGAGAACTCATCAACGACGCCCATTCCCATACCAACAAGTTGGGATGCAGCTGACCCCATAGCTCCACCAATAGCAGCGGCCCCCATCGCGACACCTAGACTTCCCCCTCCTGTTATAGTGGCCATACCTACACCAAATGTAGTGGCAGCTGTAGCAGCACTACCCCCCGTAACACCAGCAACCATTGGAGCCGCAGCCCCTGCGGTATACACCGTCACCACGACCGCTACCACCGCCATTACGATCATCGCTATCGGGTTACAGCTCTTCTTCGGTGGCGGTGGTACAATTGGGTCTGGGTTGACGTTGCCCAGTACCTCACTTTCGTTGTACGGCTTAAAGCTTTCTGCGCCATTGTAGGTTTGGGTATGCTGGTTTGGGATCACCAGCGATTTGCCTGCTGTCAGCTTGTCGTTTGGTGACAGGCCGTTGGCATCGGCAATCAGGTACCAGTAACGGCTGTCGCCATACACCATCTGCGATATACGTTGCAGACTGTCGTTTGTTTGAACCGTGTACGCCCCCGGTTGAGAGCCGGTTGTAGCTGCACTGTCACTCAGTAAGTCGGCATTGAGTTTGCCGTCTTTGACTTGCGCTAGCGGGTTTCCACCGACTGAGAGTTCCGCACTGAGTTTGTCACCAGCAAGTTGAAGTGCTATTTGTCCATTAAAATCGGTAAAGACTTTACGGTTACCGTCATCTTTACTGCTTGTCACTTCCGTCAAATGACCGGCGGCATTGTATGTAAAGTCAGTAATGCCTGTTTTAAAGCCCCTGCGGGTGCTACTTGCCGTTGTTTGTACTTTACGGAAGCTGTCTTTAGCGTCATAGGTGTAGCGCAGCGTATCAACACAATCTTCAGATAGAATACTGGTGATTTGTGTCGCCATCTGGCCAGAGTAATGATAATCAAATGAGATTTCGAACTTCTTGTTACTATTTTCTGACACAGTCTGCGAAGTTAACTGCCCATTCAGATAACCAAACCGTGTTTCTGTGCTTTTCACTTTTCCTGAAGAGGCACGTATCATCCCATTGGTATATTCATAGCTGGTCGAAAGATCGCTTTGAACTAGAGCATGCCCTGTGCGGGAATTAACTTGGGTTAAGTGCCTTGTGCTGTAGCGCGTGACTGAACGCCAAATTGACTCATCTAATTTTTGTTGTGCCAGATAATTTAATCCCAGCCTGGCCTAACACATCGTAATTCCCTAAACCTGTACCACCAATCACAACAGCCATCTGACAAATCCTTTTCTAATTAAGTTTCTAATGACTATCTAATGAACGGATTTTGAAAAATAATTAGCGTTAATTTTCGATATAGACGAATGATGCGGCAGATGTCACATCGAGTAGGGTGAGGCGTCGCCGCCTCATCCCTCTCACAGAACCGTACGTACGGACCTCGTATACGGCTCATGTACATTTCCATTCAGCGTAAGTGCTGAACACATGCCCTGTCACAACATGTTCAATATTGACTAAACCAAGTTCATTGAACCATTGATTTGTCATAGCGTAGCTC
>NZ_JAKJSL010000045.1:0-74557 GCF_050336815.1 Photobacterium nomapromontoriensis | reverse complement strand
CCACAGGACCACAGGACCACAGGACCACAGGACCACAGGACCACAGGACCACAGGACCACAGGACCACAGGACCCCTTTGCTTTTCCTAGTCCCTCGTTCCTTGCTCTCCGCTCTTTCTCGGAGCGAAGCGATACTCGCCACTCATCCCTTAATACTCGTTCCTGTTTTTGGCTCTTCCTCGCCCCTTTTATTACATTTATTTTTTAGTGAGAATCATTCATGGCAGATTCTGACGGTGCAGAACGTACCGAAGACGCCACGCCCCGAAGGCTTCAGCAGGCGCGGGAAAAGGGGCAAATACCGCGCTCAAGAGAATTAGCTTCCGTTGCTGTGCTAGTGGCAGGTGCCGTTGGTTTGATGTGGTTTGGTGAAACACTGGGCCGCAGTCTCGCCAATATGATGAGTAAAATGTTCTCCCTTACCCGCGATGAGATCTTCGATCTCAATAGCTTGTTGGCGGTGATCTGGGGGGCTGCCTGGTATGTCGCCATGCCGTTGTTTCTGGTACTGGCATTCTTATTTGTCGCCGCGATTCTTGGGGCGGTTGGCCTTGGGGGGATGAATTTCTCGATGGAAGCGGCGATGCCGAAACTGTCGAAAATCAACCCGATTAGTGGCATTTCCCGCATGTTTGGTAAGCAGAGCCTTATCGAATTGATCAAGTCGATACTCAAGGTCTCGCTAGTAGCCGGTATGGCCTTCGTGTTAATGCGGGCTAACTTGAAAGATTTGTTCCAGTTGACCGTCGAGGTCTATCCACAGAACTTGTATCATGCTCTGGATATATTACTGGGCTTTGTGTTGTTGATTTGTTGCTCACTGCTGATCGTCGTAGCGATTGATGTACCTTATCAGATCTGGCAGCATAATCAGCAACTTAAAATGACCAAACAGGAAATTAAAGACGAATACAAAGATACCGAGGGTAAACCAGAAGTCAAAGGCCGGATCCGGATGTTGCAGCGTGAAATGGCACAGCGACGGATGATGGCCGATGTGCCACAGGCAGATGTAATCATCACTAACCCGGAGCACTTTTCGGTTGCGCTACGGTATGATCCTGATCTTGATTCAGCTCCGGTGGTGCTTGCCAAAGGAACCGATTTTATCGCATTGAAAATTCGAGAGATTGCCAATGAACACCAGATAGACATTGTGCCCGCTCCGCCACTGGCGCGTGCCTTGTACCATACCACAGAGCTTGAGCAGCAGATCCCTGATGGCCTGTTCAGTGCTGTCGCGCAGGTGCTGGCTTATGTTTTCCAGTTGAAGCAGTACCGTAAAGGACGTGGTAAGAAACCATCGCTCTCTAAAGAAGCGTCCAATATCCCTAATGAGTACCGATATTAGTACGGCGAATGCTTGCCTTGCATTGCGGTGTCAATATTTTGACTTATCTTTGGAATGATTTTTGCTTTATGGTGTAGTTATTAGCACGAACACGCTAGAATAGTCACCCTATAGAGCCTTAGCCGCATTAATTTGAATACATGAAATTACCACTACCGTTTGCCGATAAATTGCCGTTATCTCGGCTTCAGTCAATGCCTGCAATTGGCGCCCCCGTCATGGTATTGGCCACCCTTGGGATGGTGGTACTTCCCATGCCGCCGTTATTGCTGGATATGGCCTTTACGTTTAATATCGCCTTAGCCTTGGTGATATTGCTGGTGACTATTTACTCTCGGCGTCCGCTTGATTTTGCTGCTTTCCCCACCATTTTGCTGATAGCGACACTGTTGCGTTTGGCGCTTAATGTCGCCTCAACCCGTGTGGTTTTACTGTATGGTCATGAGGGGCCGGAGGCCGCAGGTAACGTTATTCATGCCTTTGGCTCGGTGGTGATCGGCGGTAACTATGCCGTGGGTCTGGTCGTATTCATGATCTTGATGATCATTAACTTCATGGTGGTTACCAAAGGTGCCGGGCGTATTTCAGAGGTCAGCGCCCGCTTTACGCTTGACGCGCTGCCTGGTAAACAGATGGCGATCGATGCCGACCTGAATGCAGGGTTAATCGATCAAGACCAAGCGCGACTTCGCCGCTCGGAAGTGACTAAAGAAGCGGATTTTTACGGCTCGATGGACGGTGCCTCTAAGTTTGTAAAAGGGGATGCCATTGCCGGTATTTTGATCTTGTTCATGAACATTATCGGTGGTGTTGTGATTGGGATGGCTCAGCATGGCCTAGGGTTTGGTGAAGCCACCCAAATCTACAGCTTGCTGACCATCGGTGATGGCCTGGTTGCTCAAATCCCGTCACTGCTGCTGTCTATTGCGGCAGCGATGCTGGTGACGCGTCAAAATACTGACGAAGACATGGGTGAACAGGTGGTCTTCCAGATGTTCAATAACCCGCAAGCCTTGATCCTGAGTGGCGTGATTTTATTTGTGATGGGGATCGTGCCGGGAATGCCTCATGTGCCATTTCTGCTGCTGTCCGCCATGATTGGCGGGATCGCTTATTGGCGGATTAAGCGTACGCAGGCAGAGGCTATGGCTGCCGCAGAGGCGCCATCAACCGAATTAGTGACCCAGCAGCCGAATAAAGAGCTGTCATGGGATGATGTTCAGCCCGTCGATATTATCGGTTTGGAAGTGGGATACCGTTTGATCCCCATGGTGGATAAAGAGCAAGGTGGTGAGCTACTTGAGCGTGTTAAAGGGGTACGTAAGAAGTTATCGCAAGACTTTGGTTTTCTTATCCCACCGGTTCATATCCGCGATAATTTAGAATTACCACCCAACACCTATCGGATCAGCTTAATGGGTGTCGCAAGCGGTGAAGCCAATATCCATCCGAATATGGAACTGGCGATCAACCCTGGACAGGTCTTTGGTTCTATCGACGGCGAATCAACCCAGGATCCGGCATTTGGTCTGGATGCCGTTTGGATCATGGAATCACAGCGTGAGCATGCGCAGGCGCTAGGGTATACCGTCGTTGATTCGGCCACTGTGTTGGCAACGCATCTTAGCCAGATCCTGACCAATTGTGCCGCCCAGCTACTGGGCCATGAAGAAGTACAGAACTTACTGGAAATGCTGGGCCATAGTACACCGAAATTAGTGGAAGGGTTCGTGCCGGACCAACTGCCATTGGGTGTGGTCGTGAAAGTGCTACAGAATTTACTCAATGAAGGGATCCCGATTCGGGATATCCGGACAATTGTGCAGACGCTGTCTGAATACTCATCAAAAAGTCAAGATTCTGACATTCTTACCGCGGCGGTAAGAATCAGCTTGAAACGCTTAATTTGTCAGGAAATCAATGGGATGGAGCCTGAGTTGCCCGTCATTACCTTGGTGCCTGAATTGGAACAAATATTGCATAAAACTATGCAGTCTGCTGGTGGTGAATCGACTGGTATCGAACCAGGACTCGCTGAGCGTTTACAGCGTTCGCTTTCTGAAGCAACACAGCAGCAGGAGCTAAAAGGTGAGCCTGCAGTACTGCTGACCTCTGGTGTGTTGCGTTCAACACTGGCCAAGTTCGTCAAAAATACAATCCCTTCCCTACGGGTACTGTCCTATCAGGAAGTACCTGACGAGAAACAAATTCGTATCGTCAATGCGGTCGGCAATTAATCGATATGGGAGAACCCGGAGATAGAGCGGCGGGGATATTGTTACTGACCGTCGTTTCCGGGAGTTAGTTTTGTAAGGCTGAAACCGTAGCAAGAGCATGATGAATCGGGAATAGAATATTGAAAATTAAACGTTTTTTTGCCAAGGACATGCGAACAGCCCTGAGCCAGGTTAAGGAAGAACTGGGTGCAGATGCGGTGATTATGTCGAACAAGAAAGTTACCGGAGGGGTCGAGATCGTTGCAGCTGTGGATTCCGATGCTTCCAGTGAACCGCCCAAACCATCGCCGACCCGAAATGCATTAGCAGAGCGTCTAGGGCAGGCAAAACGTAAGTTAGTGGATGACAAGGTGCAGTTGCAGCAGAGCGGTAGCAACCGCTTTGCGAACGTCTTACAGGGTTACACGGGGGGAGAATCTTCACGTGATGAGCCAGAGACAGAAGTGGATTCATTATCGGCCTTGCTCAAGCGGCAGTCGAAACATCATGATCAGCGTCATGATCAGCGTCATGATCAGCGTCATGATCATCGTTTTGATGATCGCGACAGCCAGATGCCATCCAGACGCAACGGTTATGATTCAGGCGTCCCCTCTCGCAACAATCAACAAAGTCCACAGGCGAATCTGTCCCGTGGGCAATATGGTCAACCCTCTCAACAAGGGATGAATCGTCCACCGCAGCATGCGTTGGATATTGGCGATTATCGCCGACCTGAAGCGCGTACCCCTGAACCCTTAGGGGGTAAGCGGCGTTTGGATCACTCTGCCAGCAGTCATCAGCGCCAGAATGGCCATTCGCGTGGCGGTAACCGTCTCGACCCGAGCCGATATGACCCGAAAGCGAGCAGTCAGAGCCTCGGCGAAATGGAGTCTATGCGCAGTGAACTTGCCTCGATTCGACGCCTGCTTGAACATCAGGTATCCGGCTTGATGTGGCAAGAAGTCGAACGTCGCGAGCCGATGCGCGCGATGATGATCAAGCGGCTGGAAAAAATGGGCCTATCGCCGGAGTTATCTGATCAGCTTGCGTGTTACATTCCCGAGGATGTGCCCGCTAACGAAGCGTGGCCCGCATTATTGGATTTATTGTCCGATCAAATTATTACCACCGAAGACAGTATTTTAGATGTTGGTGGGGTGGTGGCACTGCTGGGGCCAACAGGCGTAGGTAAAACCACCACGATAGCCAAGCTGGCTGCACGTGCTGCGATGGATTTTGGTCCAGACCAAATTGCACTGGTTACCACCGATACATTCCGTATCGGGGCGCATGAACAACTGGCGACTTATGGGCGGATCATTGGTTGCCCGGTAAGAGTCGCTAAAGATGCAGAGGAACTGGCCGATATACTTCATCAGTTGCGTCATCGGCGGTTGGTTTTGCTCGATACGGCCGGGATGGGTCAGCGAGATATCCGACTGTCTGAGCAACTGGATACATTGATGCAACACAGTGGATCTCAGATCCGCAGTTTCTTGGTGCTGCCAGCGACAGCCCAGCGTCGGGTATTGCATGAAACGATTGAACATTTTCGCCGCATCCCATTGTCAGGGTGTGTGCTGACCAAACTGGATGAATCGCTGAGCCTGGGCGAAGTGGTATGCGTGTCTATTCAGCACGCCTTACCCATCGCCTATTTGGCGGATGGGCAGCGAGTTCCTGAAGATATTAAGGTCGCCACGGGTAGCTATCTGGTTGCACGGGCAAATGAATTATTAGAACAAGAATTAAGCCAGCAATCCCATTTCTGGACTAGCGATAGCTCTGAGAATCAGGCGGCAGATTTTTATGATTGAGAACATCATGTACGATCAAGCGAGCGGTTTACGCCGTATGACACAGCTAACCTCGACCAAAGTAATTACGGTTACAGGTGGAAAGGGCGGCGTAGGGAAAACAAACGTCACCCTGAACATGGCGATAACAATGGCTCGACAAGGCAAGCGCGTAATGGTGCTTGATGCCGATTTGGGTTTGGCCAATGTGGATGTCATGCTCGGTCTTCGAGCGGGGCGTAATCTCTCTCATGTGCTGGCTGGGGTGTGTGATCTCAAAGATATCATTATCGAAGGCCCTTACGGGGTAAAAATTGTTCCGGCATCATCCGGCACGCAAAATATGGCTGAGCTCTCTGCGGCCCAGCATGTGGGGCTTATTCGCGCTTTTAGCTCGTTGGAAGATGATATTGATATCTTATTGGTTGATACCGCAGCCGGTATCTCTGATATGGTGCTGAGTTTTTCCCGTGCTGCGCAGGATGTACTGGTGGTTGTCTGTGATGAGCCGACATCGATCACCGATGCCTATGCATTGATCAAAATTTTAAGTCGTGAGTATGATGTTCAACGGTTTAAAATAGTGGCGAATATGGTACGTAGTTACCGTGAAGGTCGCGATTTATTTGCTAAGTTAACCCGAGTGACTGAGCGGTTTTTAGATGCCAACCTTGAGCTGGCAGCCTGTATTCCGCTTGATGATAATCTTCGTCAGTCGGTCAAGCGTCAAAAACTGGTTGTTGAAGCGTATCCCCGCAGTCCGGCGGCATTGGCAATGACATCGTTGGCTAATAAAGCCATGACTTGGCCAATACCGACCAGTCCGGGCGGACATTTAGAATTCTTCGTTGAAAAGTTATTGATCAAACGCACACCGCAAGAGGTGTCGATCGGTGAATAAACCGCTGACATACGGTCGCTATCAGGAAACGCCGCACGCATTTATCGCGCGATATTCCTCACTGGTAAAGCGTATTGCACACCACCTGATGGCTCGACTGCCGCCGAATGTCCTGCTTGAAGACCTGATTCAGGCGGGTATGATTGGATTGTTAGAGGCTCAGCAAAATTATGATCCGAACAAAGGCGCGAGCTTCGAAACCTTTGCTGGTATCCGGATCCGTGGCGCGATGTTAGATGACATTCGTCGTGGTGACTGGGTGCCTCGTTCCGTATATAAAAACAATCGCCGTATTTCGGAGGCCATTTCTGTCTTAGAAGGTTCGCTAGGTCGTGACCCGAATGACCAGGAAATAGCCACATATCTCGAAATGACGTTAGATCAGTACCACCAGGCCTTAAATGATGTAAATTGTGGTCGTTTAGTAGGTATGGATGACCTTGGTATTGCCGAGGATGCTGTGACTAATGAAGAATCGGTTGAAGAAAATCTTCCATTTCAGGGGGTTGTAGATGATAATTTTCGGCAATCGCTGGCGGAAGCCATCAAAACCCTACCTGAAAGAGAGGCTCTGGTCTTATCTCTATATTATGATGAGGAGCTCAACCTCAAGGAGATAGGGGCAGTTATTGGGGTCAGTGAATCCCGAATTTGCCAGATACATAGTCAGGCGATGCAACGTTTGCGGTCCAAGCTAAAGGCCTGGGCTGCGTAATAACCATTAGATAAGCACACTGTGACCTCAGTGGAGGCAACTTTGAATAAAAACATGAAAATCCTCATTGTAGATGACTTCTCGACAATGCGCCGGATCGTTAAGAACTTGCTACGTGACTTGGGCTTCAACAATACCCAAGAAGCGGATGATGGATTGACTGCGCTACCTATGTTGAAGAAAGGTGGTTTTGATTTTGTCGTGACCGACTGGAATATGCCGGGTATGCAGGGTATTGATTTGCTCAAGCATATTCGTGCTGATGCCGAATTGAAGCACTTACCTGTCTTGATGATCACGGCAGAAGCCAAGCGCGAGCAGATCATTGAGGCCGCTCAGGCTGGCGTCAATGGCTATATTGTGAAGCCGTTTACTGCTGCAACATTGAAAGAGAAGTTAGATAAAATCTTCGAACGCATGCAGTAATCACGCGTCAAGCGTAAAAGGACAATAATAAGAATGATTACACTTGATCAGGCTAAACAACTTGTCAGCTTGCTTGAAGAGGGTAACCAGGATGATGCTAATATGCTGTTTAACAGCTTGATGGCAGATAGTCGCGATCCTGTTTATGCTGAAGTCGGTAAACTGACACGTCAACTTCATGATTCGTTGGCTAATTTTCGCCTTGATCCTCGCCTTAACGATTTAGCGAAAACTGAAATTCCCGATGCCCGTGACCGATTGACTTTTGTGATCGATAAAACAGAAGCGGCGGCCAATAAAACGATGGATGCGGTTGATAGCATTCAGCCGTTAGCGGATCAAATCGGGGATACGTTACAACAAGTTCATCCTCGCTGGCAGCGTTTGATGGACGGTCAGATAGCGTTGACGGAATTTAAGTCGCTCTGCTACGACATCGATCACCTGCTTAATCAGGTCGAGAGTGACGGTACTGTGCTACGAAGCCTGTTGACCGAAATTCTCATGGCTCAGGATTTTCAGGATCTGACCGGACAGATTATCCGCAGAGTGATTGAATTAGTTCATGAGGTTGAAGGTCAACTGATTGAAATACTTAAAGCTTTTGGCATGGAACAAGAAGATAGAACAGAAGCACTTCGCGAAGCTCATCGACTTTCGCCTGAAGGGCCGATTGTGAATGGTGAAGTGCGAGAAGATGTAATGTCTACCCAAGACGATGTCGATGACCTGCTATCGAGCCTTGGATTTTAGGGGAATGAAATGAGCTTTGATTTAGACGAAGATATCCTACAGGACTTTTTAATTGAAGCCGGTGAAATTCTGGAGTTGCTGTCTGAGCAACTGGTAGAGTTGGAGCGGAGTCCTGATAATACGGATTTGCTCAATGCTATTTTCCGCGGTTTCCATACAGTTAAGGGGGGCGCTGGTTTTCTTTCTCTGTCCGAGCTGGTGGAAGCCTGTCACGGTGCAGAAAACATTTTTGACTTGCTGCGTACTGGCAAGCGTAGCGTTACCTCTGAATTGATGGATGTCATTCTGCAGGCATTGGATACCATCAATGTGATGTTCAGCCAGGTTCAGGACCGTGAGCCTGTTATCCCTGCTGAGCCGTCACTGTTGGAGGCTTTACACCGTTTTAGCTTACCACCGACAGCGGCGGAACTCGCGCAGGCTGCTGCACCGGAACTTGAGCCACAAGTCGTTGAACCTGCAGAGGTTGAGGTCACGGTTACTGATATACCAGCGCCTGTTACTAAGGTTCCTGTTGCAGAGGCGGCTCCTGTTTCCGCTATTGCGGGCAATTCTGTCGATGACATGACTCAGGATGAATTTGATCGTCTACTTGATGAATTGCATGGCGTCGGGTGTGGGCCGTCAGCAGATGGTGATGAACCCGCTATTGCGGCGCCGTCAACTGCGCCTGTCACTGCTACTGCGACAATTTCAGCTCCGGCTGCCGTGAGCAGCGATTTCATCAATGCGTTCTCCTCTGAAAGCGGGGATATCACCGATGATGAGTTTGAGCGGTTGCTTGATGAATTGCATGGCAGCGGAAAAGGTCCGGGTAATAGTGGCTACAGCGCAACAGAATCAGTGATTGAGGCGTCTACGCCAGTGAATGCATCCATTGCATCGTCGACATCCAATGCGGAATTCGCCATGGGTGACAGCGATGATTTGATGACTGATGATGAGTTTGAGCGTTTACTGGATGAGTTGCATGGCAGCGGTAAAGGCCCGACGATTGAAGAGCTGGAGTTTGCGACTAAACCCGTTGCAGACATGCTGGAGCAAGAAGCACGTTCTGCGACACCGCAAGAACCGGCTGTGGTCACGCCACAGCCAGCGACAGTGACGCCATTGATCCCTGAACCTATTGCGGCTGCAGCCGTTATGGAACGTCGTCCCGCTGCGGCGAAAGAAAAAACCAAAGTCGAAGCGACTGTCCGCGTTGATACGTCTACGCTGGACACCATTATGAATATGGTGGGTGAACTGGTTCTCGTGCGAAACCGCTTAGTCAGTCTTGGTTTAAACAGTAACGACGAAGAAATGTCGAAAGCGGTTTCTAACCTTGATGTGGTCACGGCCGATCTGCAAGGTGCGGTGATGAAAACCCGCATGCAGCCGATCAAGAAAGTCTTTGGTCGTTTCCCGCGCGTGGTACGTGATTTGGCGCGTAGCCTGAAGAAAGATATCGTGCTGGAAATGCGTGGTGAGGAAACCGATCTCGATAAGAACTTGGTTGAAGCCTTGGCTGATCCGCTAATCCACTTAGTGCGAAACTCGGTCGATCACGGTATTGAAATGCCAGATGTCCGTGAAAAAGCGGGTAAGCCTCGTACCGGTACGGTACTGCTTGCGGCTTCACAGGAAGGGGATCATATTCTATTGACCATCGAAGATGATGGTAATGGTATGGATCCAAACAAGTTGCGTGAGATTGCGGTTGAGCGTGGTGTGATGGATGTCGATGCGGCCTCGCGTCTGACTGACAGCGAGTGTTATAACCTGATTTTCGCGCCTGGTTTTTCAACCAAGAAGCAAATTTCTGATATCTCTGGCCGTGGTGTCGGTATGGACGTGGTTAAAACCGGGATTAGCCAGCTGAATGGCTCAATCACGATTGATTCCTCGCTCGGGAAAGGTACTCGCATTGATATCAAGGTCCCATTAACACTGGCGATATTGCCTACCTTGATGGTTGGCGTTGCTGAGCAGCCTTTTGCACTGCCATTGGCCAGCGTTAATGAGATTTTCCATCTTGATCTACGCAAAACTAATAACGTTGATGGTCAGCTGACAATTATTGTCAGAGAGAAGGCCATTCCGTTGTTTTATCTGCAAGATTGGTTGTCGGGTGTGGGTATTGCCAAGCGTGAGCGGGCACATGGTCACGTCGTGATAGTGCAGATTGGTCATCAGCGTATTGGCTTTGTGGTTGATACCCTGATTGGTCAGGAAGAGGTGGTGATTAAACCGCTGGATGAGTTACTGCAAGGCACACCGGGTATGGCTGGTGCAACCATTACCAGTGATGGTCATATTGCACTTATTCTCGATGTACCTAATCTGCTTAAGCACTACGCTGGTCGCTAACCAGCAGCGATAACAACAAAAAATAGCAAGCTTCACCCTCATTGTCAGGGTGAAGCTTTTGCCGTCTAATGACTTTATATTGGCCGGATTCACAGAGACTAGATTTCTCATCAACGTTTATCATCAATGGGATATACAAAGAATATGGCCGTAAAAGTCTTGGTGGTGGATGATTCAAGTTTTTTCCGCCGACGCGTAAGTGAAATTATTAATGCCGATCCTCGGTTAGAAGTGGTAGGTAATGCCGTCAATGGCAAAGAAGCTGTAGAGATGACCCGTAAGCTTCAGCCTGATGTGATCACCATGGACATTGAAATGCCTGTGATGGATGGCATCACGGCAGTACGAGAAATCATGCAAGCGACACCTACGCCGATTTTGATGTTTTCTTCTCTGACTCATGAAGGCGCTAAAGCGACCTTGGATGCGCTAGATGCCGGCGCATTGGATTTTCTACCGAAAAAATTTGAGGATATCGCCCGCAATCGTGATGAGGCGATCTCCCTATTGCAAAAACGCGTGAATGAATTGGCACGTAAGCGTGTTTTTATGCGACGCCCTGTACGTACCCCGGCAACCGCAACGGCGGCCCCGGTATTAACGGGACGCGATGTCGCACGACCTTTGTCGACACATTCCGCGCTGAAAAGCGGGGAGCACAGTGTGGCACAGCCTGCATCGGTATCCCGTCAGGCTCCGCGACCCGCTGCGATAAAATCGGTAGCCCGCTTTAAGGCATCAGGTAAAAAATACCAGCTGGTAGCGATTGGCACCTCAACCGGTGGCCCGGTTGCACTGCAGAAAATTCTGACTAAGTTGCCGGCTAACTTTCCATTGCCTATTGTTCTTATCCAGCATATGCCCGCAACGTTTACCGCCGCTTTTGCCGCACGACTGAATAATCTGTGCAAAATTGGTGTTAAAGAAGCGGAAGATGGCGATACGCTAAAACCGGGCGTTGCTTATCTGGCACCCGGTGGCATGCAGATGATGATCGATGGTCGACCAGGTGCATCTCGATTACGGATCCTTGACGGCGGCGAACGGATGAATTACAAGCCGTGTGTTGATGTGACATTTGGCTCAGCAGCCAAAATTTATCATGACAAGGTGTTGTCGATGATACTGACGGGGATGGGTGCGGATGGCCGTGAAGGGGCTCGAATGCTCAAAACAAACGGTTCAACCATCTGGGCACAGGATGAAGACAGTTGTGTGGTGTATGGCATGCCACAGGCTGTTGCTAAGGCCGGTATTTCCAGTGAAGACTTACCGCTAGAGCGTATCGCCGAGCGAATTTTGGTTGAGCTGGGCTTAAGCTAGGGAGCTGCTGTGATTGTCTGGAGTGTTGCAAATCAAAAGGGTGGGGTGGGGAAAACTACCACCACGGTTGCGTTGGCCGGTTTGCTGATTGAGCGTAATAAGCGAGTGCTACTGGTGGATACCGATCCGCACTCATCGTTGTCTGCGTATCTGAATTTTGATGCCGATGCCTTACCCGTTAGCCTGTTTGATTTGTTTCAATTAACAGAAATCAATCGCGACACTGTACGTCAGGTTATTTTGCAAACCCCGTTCAAAAACATGGATATCATTCCTGCTCATATGTCACTCGCGACGCTGGATAGGGTGATGGGTACTCGCGGTGGGATGGGCTTGATCCTTAAAAAAGCCCTCCAAAGCTTAGCGGATGATTACGATTATGTGCTGATCGACTGCCCGCCTATTTTAGGGGTCATGATGGTCAATGCACTTGCGGCCAGCGATCGTATTTTGATCCCAGTGCAGACCGAGTTTTTGGCCATGAAAGGGCTAGAGCGGATGATGCGGACGTTACAGATCATGCAAAAATCCCGTCCTGCAGGATTTAGAGTAACGATCATTCCCACCATGTACGACAAGCGTACCCGGGCCTCGTTACAGACCTTGCAGGAGTTGAAATTACGTTTCCCCGATCAGGTATGGGCCTCAGCCATACCGATTGATACCAAGTTCAGAGATGCCAGTATTAAACATATGCCACCGTCACTGTTTTCCCGCAATTGTCGCGGCGTTTTTGCCTATAAGACATTGCTTAATTATTTAGAGCGACTGCAACAAGATGAGCGATAATTCTCGTTTGTCTGGCGAACAGGCACTGGACGATTACTTTTTTGATTTGTTGGTGGAGCCACCGCTCTCCGAGACGTCGTTACTTGACGAGGATGATTTAGCCGACACCGTTGTCGATGTGGCTGAACTCGATGAATCAACAATCGTGATACATGATCATATTCCCGCTCATCTTTCCGAGCCACCCCCTGAGCATGATGACTCAGAGACCGAAGAGAGTGAACATAGCGAAGAGTGTGAAGAACGTACCAAAAGTGATGAGTGTGATGGGCCAGCACCCAGTGCGGCGCCGTTTGATTTTGGTACCTTAGAGGTAGAATCTGAGATAGATTTTCAGCCTGATGATGGACATTATCCGGCAATGGCGCCTTTGCAGCTTCAGCCTGTTATGCCACCGCGTGCAAGCTGGGTTGAGGACCATCAGGTTGACACTGCGCAATATGACTTGCAGCGGCTATTGAATCAGGTCAGCCAGCTTCATGCCGGATCTGAACCTGACCCTGAGCTAACATCGCAGCCAGTCAGTGATGAGCTTGTCGATGAGTGGCAACTGGTGATGGCACATGAGGCCGAGCAGTGTCAGCAGGTCGCTTCCCAATTGCCCCTGCAGGACGAGACTGTGCTGACAGCGCTTGATTGTGCTGCGTTGTCGGTGGTTTCTGAGCCAACGGTGGTTGAAGCACAAGCGATAGTTCCAGACGTCGTCGCCGCGCTCGAGACGCAAGCCTCAGCCGGTTTACCGCCTGAAGACTGGCAGCAAGAAGTTGTACAGGATGATGCGTTTCAGGCACTATTTTTTGACGTTAACGGTGTGACCTTTGCCGTTCCGTTGACGGAACTGGGGGGGATCCATCAGTTAGGTGAAGTCAGCCATTTGTTAGGCAGACCGGCTTGGTATCTGGGGTTGATGACAAACCGTGAATATCAGCTGGATGTCGTTGATACGGCAAGTTGGGCGATGCCTGAGAAGCTAACCAGTGAAGATTACCGTGACGGTTATCAATATGTGGTGATGCTCGGCGACAGTAAATGGGGGCTAGCATGTAATGTGCTACAAGGAACAGAGTTACTCACCGGGCAGAGTGTCCGGTGGCGGGAAAAAGCCGGTAAGCGCCCATGGCTCGCCGGTATGGTTAAAGAAAAAATGTGTGCGCTAATTCATGTTAGTGAGCTAATTACCATGCTCAATGCGGGATTAGATGTTAATACCAAAATAAGGCAGTCATAAACCAGCGGGTGAGGCTTTTCACCGCTACGGTAACAGGCTGCGATAAATAGCTGCGAAATAGGTCAAAGAGGAAACAGCATGTCTCAGGTGAGTGTCGCTGAAATACAAAAAGAAGACGGTAACGATCAGGTCCTGCAGTGGGTGACCTTCCAGTTGGAAGATGAAACTTACGGCATTAATGTGATGCAGGTTCGTGAAGTATTGCGTTACTCGGAAATTGCGCCTGTACCTGGTGCGCCAGATTATGTGTTGGGTATTATCAACCTTCGAGGCAACGTGGTTACCGTGATTGATACCCGTTCGCGCTTTGGGTTGATGCCAGGTGATATTTCTGACAATACCCGCATTGTGATTATTGAAGCAGAAAAGCAGGTGATCGGTATTCTTGTTGATAGTGTGGCGGAAGTGGTTTACCTGCGCAGCTCTGAAATTGACAGTACTCCAAGTGTGGGTACAGAAGAAAGCGCCAAGTTTATTCAGGGCGTCAGCAACCGCGATGGTCGATTGTTGATCCTTGTTGACTTGAATAAACTGCTTTCTGATGATGAATGGGACGACATGGCGTACCTATAATGCAGAATATGTTGTTGCAATGGATGCCGTTAGCGGCATCACTGCTCGCGGTTGTTATCGCGTGGGGAATGGTGCGTCGTGAACGCCTAGCGCGTCAGGCGCTTGAAAAAAAATTTGCAGCGACGGAACTCGTACTGAAAAACGCACGTCAGCAACATGATAGTTTATTAAAACAGTTTAATGAGCTACGTGCCGGTACGATGGGCATGAGCCAGAAATTGGCCGATATGGCCCAGCATTTAGAAGCGTTAGCAGACCGTCAAGGTGAGCTGGCCATGCAGGACCCCGATGGTCGGCTTTATAGCCGAGCCAGTAAAATGGTTGAACTTGGGGCGGATGTGAATGAGCTGATGCAAGAGTGCGATTTGCCTAAGGCCGAAGCTGAATTGCTGCTAAGGTTACAAAAAATGCATCAAAACCGCTCTCGCTAGTCACGCGCATTTGTACCATCAATCACACCGTTGGTGCCAGTAACACTCAGACAGTTTCACTAATACTTTCTACCCCTTCCCAACCGGGAGGGGTTTTTCCATTTAGCACCCACGAAAACGCAATCAATTCCGCGACAATCCGATAGACACTTTCTGGAATTTCATCCCCTTGCTCAAGGTGGTTGAGATAGTCAGCCAGTACCTCGTCTTGATGTAGCAGCCCACCACTTTGTTTGACTTGCTCAATAATATGCTCGGCCAACGGGCCGTATCCTTTTGCCGCTACGGTTGGCGTATCATAGCCGTTGTAATGTAGTGCGATGGCTTTTTTGGTCATGGTTATATCCTAGTATCGAGTCTTTAGGGACGAGTTTCGAGTATAAAGCGCGAGTGGTGAGTCTATAGGTTCGAGGAAGAGCCAAGGCAAAAGCAGAAATAAAGGGGCGAGTTTCGAGGGACGAGTAAGAACAGTAAAAGCAAGATAGAGTAAAAACGATGAAGTAAAATACTTCGGATCTTTTTTCTTGTCTATTTACTTCAGCTCTTGCATTTCCCGCTCATCCTAGAAACTCGTCCCTCGAACCCCGTTCCTAGATCTTGCTCTACCCATAGGGCCATAGGTCCGCTTTTGCATTTGCTCTTCCGCTCTTAACCCGCTCTTCCTCGCCCCTGCTCTTCACACCTTAACCCGTATCCCATAATCCAAGCTCTCACTCACGACGGGTTCAGGCGCAAATCGAAATTGGGTCGAGGAGGTGGTAATGCCAAGCTGCGCTAGCCGGTTATTAAGCAGTGGCGCCAATTGCTCGGTACGTTGGAGTAGCTGGGTATTGGTTGATTCAAACGCCAGCGCCAGTTGGTCGCCATCCCATAGGGCGGTGGTCTCCAGCTTACCGAGGGATCCGACAGGCAAAGACAGCTTGATGCGCCAGCTGGGTTTGACTTTGCCATGGCGACGCTGACGCGTAACGTGTCGTTCGATAGCCAGCCTGGCCTCTTGTTTATCCGGAAGCAGCAATGGCCACTGCAGGATCAGCGTCTCGCCCTCTTTCTGTTGCGGATTTCCCATTACCCGCTGCTCTGCGACCAGTTTTAGTAATGCATGAAATTCATCCTGCTGTGATGTGCTTGCGTGGGATAACCACTGGCGCAGGGGGCTTTGTGGGTCTTGCATCTGCTGCAGTAGCTGAGCCAGAACTTGTTTACCAGCACCTTGCTGTAGCCAGCGGATCAGTGTCGCTTGGTTTTCCGGCAAGAGCAACTGGCTGAGTAAAACCGGTAGCGGGCTATTAGGGCTTGCCGGTAATGAGGATGTCAACGTGAAAACAGAGGTAAACAACCGTTGCAATACCGGCATCTGCAACAGTAACTGCTGAAGCTGAGATTGCGGACGAAGGTTGCCATTTTCGGCTAATTTGTCACCAAGTTGTTGGCTAAGTGCATGGTTGTGTGCCGTATTAGATACTTTTGCTGCATTTTGTGGCACTTTTATTTCATTAGTCTGTCCAGTATTTAGCCCTTGTTGATGCATTGAGGGCGGTTTGCTGCTTGGTGTGAGATCGCGTGGCAATGCAGCGGATGGATTAGCGCTATGTATAGATGTCACAATTACAGGGCCTTACCCAGATGGTATGATGCATACTAAACGAGCTCAACGTCATGAGATCGCTTGGCTATAGTCTCTAACAATTGTTATGGCTGCTATGTTACTATTTAACCCAATTGTGTCACTTAGGATACATCATTTTTATGCTATCTGTGGAAGAGTTAAGTTGTACTCGTGATGAAAGAGTACTGTTTGAGGATCTGCACTTTACCGTATCATCCGGCGAATTGGTTCAGATAGAAGGCCATAATGGTGCCGGTAAGACGACACTGCTGCGTATCTTGGCCGGGCTGGGGCGGGCAGACAACGGTAAGGTATGCTGGCATAACGAAAATATCGAATCAGCCAGAGAAGACTACCATCAGGACTTGTTGTTTTTAGGCCACCAAACCGGGGTTAAGCGGGAACTGACCGCCTATGAAAACCTGGTGTTCTTCCAGTCAATGCACCGTTGCAATACACAGGGTGATCTGGCGGGTACCGCAAAAGTGACCGGTGATGATCGCTTGTGGCAGGCCCTGGCTCATGTCGGCTTGGCAGGACGTGAAGATGTGCCAGCGGGACAGCTGTCAGCAGGTCAACAGCGCCGGGTCGCATTGGCCCGGTTATGGTTGAGCGATCATAAACTGTGGATACTGGATGAGCCTTTAACGGCCATCGATAAACAGGGGGTGAAGGTGTTAGAGCTGCTTTTTCTCTCTCATGTGCAGCGTGGTGGCATGGTGATCCTCACTACCCATCAGGACATGTTTACTGACAGTAACCATTTACGAAAAATTAAACTGGGGCGCTAACCAACGATGAATGCCATTACTCACATGATCCGTCGTGAATTGCTGATAGCGTTTCGGCGTCAGGCGGATGTGTTTAACCCATTGTGGTTCTTCATCATCGTGATCACCCTGTTTCCTCTGGGTATCGGCCCAGAGCCAAACTTGTTGGCCCGCATTGCCCCCGGCATTGTCTGGGTTGCCGCCTTACTGGCGGCTTTATTATCGATGGAGCGTCTGTTTCGTGATGATTTTATCGACGGCTCGTTAGAGCAGATGTTGTTAATGCCGACACCGTTACCCGTGTTGGCCTTTGCCAAAATGGTCGCCCACTGGTTGTTAACGGGCGTGCCGTTATTGTTGATCAGCCCGCTATTAGCCATTTTACTGTCATTGGATTGGGCAACCTGGAAAGCCGTGGTGCTAACCCTGCTTATTGGGACACCGACGTTAAGCTTTCTGGGCGCGATAGGGGTCGCATTAACGGTGGGATTACGCAAAGGTGGGGTTTTGTTGAGCTTGCTCATACTGCCTTTGTACATTCCTGTGTTGATATTCGCGACCTCTGCTATTAATGCAGCCAGTTTGGGGATGCCGTTTAACGGCCAATTGGCACTCATGGGAGCCATGTTGGTGGGCTCTGCGACACTTTCTCCTTTTGCTGTCGCAGCTTCACTACGCATAAGTGTGCAATAAATGATTACAATTACTACGATGGTATTTGTCTCATGAGAAAGGAACTCATGAGACAATTTTGAGCGAGGACAAGGAAGCTGGTGATAAATGCGTTAATAGCCCGAAAGGAGTATTCAACTTGCTGATGGGTTCTGGATAACTGGGTGAAAGGCCCAGCACCGAGATCTCGCAAGGTATTTATCGCCTAACAGAATAATAAGTCGCGTTTTACGGTAATATACGCTGTTTTTTAGCGAATGAGTTATCTACCGGCTAAACGTCATAATTCCTATTACACGAGTAGAGCAGAAATATGTGGAAGTGGTTACATCCCTATGCGAAAGCTGAAAATTGCTACCGCCTGTGCGGTACCTTGCTACCTTGGTTTTCAATCATAGCCTTGGTATCCCTGATTATCGGTACGATCTGGGGCTTGATGTTTGCGCCGACTGATTACCAGCAAGGTGACAGTTTCCGGATCATTTATTTGCATGTCCCAGCGGCTATCTGGTCGATGGGGGCGTATATGTCAATGGCCATTGCCGCCTTCATTGGTTTAGTGTGGCAGATCCGTTTATCGGATATGGCTGCGTTGGCGATGGCACCCATCGGTGCGGTATTTACCGTGATCGCTTTGCTAACCGGTGCTATCTGGGGCAAACCGATGTGGGGAGCATGGTGGGTATGGGATGCCCGTTTGACCTCTGAGCTGATTTTACTGTTTTTATATTTGGGTGTTATTGCCCTTTATAGCGCCTTTGATGATCAGAAAACTGCGGGTAAAGCGGCGGGCATTCTGGCGATTGTCGGGGTGATCAACTTACCTATCATTCATTTCTCCGTGGAGTGGTGGAACACCTTGCACCAGGGTGCGACCATTACCAAATTTGCAAAACCGTCGATCTCTTCGTCCATGCTCTGGCCGTTGCTGCTTAATATCATCGGTTTTGCCTGTTTCTTTGGCGCGTTAACGCTGGTGCGTTTACGTAACGAAATCATTGCCCGTGAAAGCCACCGCCCTTGGGTGCGTGAATTAATGATGAAGTGAGGCTGCTATGCATTTTGACTCTTTTAGTGACTTCCTCGCGATGGGAGGCTATGCCCCTTATGTATGGGGTTCCTATGGCATTTCATTTGCAGCCTTGTTATGGCTGTTGATCTCAAGCCTGAATACCAAGCGTCGTTTGGCGGTTGAGATCAAGAACAAGATTGCGCGCGAGCAGCGCATCAAAGACGCAGAAAAACTGGAGAATACATTATGACCCCGAGACGTAAAAAGCGCCTGACGTTGGTGTTGGCGTTGGTCGTTGGCCTCGGCGCCACCGTTGGTTTACTGCTGTATGCACTGAACCAGAATATGGATCTTTTTTATACCCCAACCGAACTGGTTAACGGAAAGCCGGATGGCACCAAACCCGAAGTGGGTCAGCGTTTGCGTATTGGCGGCATGGTGGTTGACGGATCGGTCAAGCGCGATCCGGAGTCACTGCTGGTGACGTTCAAAGTGGCGGATATTGGTCCTGCGGTGACGGTAACCTATGACGGCATCTTGCCGGATCTGTTCCGTGAAGGGCAGGGCATTGTTGCACAAGGTGTATTGGTTAATGCCAATACTATTGAAGCCCATGAAGTACTGGCCAAGCACGATGAAGAGTACATGCCACCCGAAGTGGCAGAAGCGATGGAGAAAACGCACGCACCGCTTCAGTACACCGATGAACAATTGCAGGGTAGTACTCAACAATGATTGTAGAAATAGGCAATTTTAGCCTGATAGTCGCGCTGGGATTATCGATCCTGCTCAGCGTCTATCCCTTATACGGTGCATCCGTTGGCAACCAGTCACTGATGCGGATGGCACGCCCGTTAACCTACGGCGTGTTCGGCATGATTTCACTGGCATTCATTATTCTTAGCTGGGCCTTTTATGCCAACGACTTTACTGTTGCGTACGTCGCCAGTAACTCCAATTCACTGCTGCCGTGGTACTACCGCTTGTCGGCGGTTTGGGGCGGTCACGAAGGTTCGCTGCTGCTGTGGGTCTTGATCCAAGCAACATGGGCCGTTGCGGTTGCCTTGTTCAGCCGTGGTATGCCGCTGGAATCACTGGCGCGCGTCCTGTCGGTCATGGGTATGATAGCAATTGGCTTCTTGCTGTTTATTATCGTTACCTCTAACCCGTTTCTGCGTACGCTGCCACATTTCCCTGTTGACGGGCGCGATCTTAACCCACTGTTGCAAGATCCGGGGCTGATCATTCACCCGCCATTGCTGTACATGGGCTATGTCGGTTTCTCGGTTGCGTTTGCATTTGCCATTGCCTCGTTAATGACGGGCCGTCTTGATACGGCATGGGCACGTTGGTCTCGTCCTTGGACTATTGCCGCGTGGTCATTCCTGACACTGGGTATCGCACTGGGTTCATGGTGGGCGTACTACGAACTTGGCTGGGGCGGCTGGTGGTTCTGGGATCCGGTCGAAAATGCGTCATTCATGCCGTGGCTAACCGGAACCGCTTTAATGCACTCACTGGCGGTTACTGAAAAGCGTGGCACGTTCAAAGCGTGGACAGTATTGCTGGCCATTTCTGCGTTCTCATTAAGTCTACTCGGTACTTTCTTAGTGCGTTCCGGAGTGCTGGTGTCGGTGCATGCCTTTGCCTCAGATCCGGCCCGCGGTATGTTTATCCTCGGTTTCCTTGTTGTGGTGATTGGTGGCTCATTGCTGCTTTATGCACTGCGTGGTGGCCAAATCCGCTCTCGCGGTAACTACAGCCTGTTTTCACGTGAGAACCTGTTGCTGGCAAATAACCTGCTATTGGTTGCGGGTTTGTTAGTGGTATTGATCGGTACTTTGCTACCGCTAATCCATAAGCAGATTGGCCTGGGCTCGGTGTCTATCGGGGTACCGTTCTTTAATACCTTGTTTACCTGGCTGATGATCCCGTTTGCCTTTATTTTGGGTATCGGTCCACTGGTTCGCTGGAAGCGAGATACGGTTTCAAGCATACGTAAGCAACTGATCATCTCAGCGCTGGTTACTTTGCCACTGGCTTTTCTGTCAGTCTGGTTATTTGCCGATACCGTCAAGCCGCTAGCGGTGCTCGGTATGACAATGGCTATTTGGATCATTGTGTTGCACGCGTTTGAATTGCATGAGCGTGCTACCCACCGTCATGACTTTATGACCGGACTTGGCAAATTAGGCCGTAGTCACTGGGCGATGATATTGGGTCATATGGGCATGGCGATCAGTCTGATTGGTATCACCCTAGTGTCAAACTACGACATCGAACGTGATGTACGTTTAGCGCCGGGTGAAACCATGCAGGTAGAGGGTTACCAATTTACCTTTGCTGGCCTGCGCGATGCCGATGGCCCGAACTATGACGGTTACATAGCTGATTTCCATATCAGCCGCAATGGTATCGCCGTCACAACATTGCATGCCGAGAAGCGTTTTTACTCTGTGGCTGGCTCTATGATGACAGAAGCGGCGATTGACAGCGGTGTTACCCGCGATTTGTACGTGGCATTGGGTGAGCGTTTAGGTAATACCGGTGCATGGGCCGTGCGTATTTACTTTAAGCCATTCGTTAACTGGATCTGGTTCGGTGCGGCATTGATGGCGCTGGGCGGTGCGATCGCGATCAGTGATAAGCGATATCGCTTCCGTAAAAAAGCCAATAAAGAACACCCTGTTGTGGAAAAGCAAGAGGCGAAGGCAAACTGATGAACAAAAAGTTACTTTTTATTCCATTAGCCCTGTTCATGGGGTTGGTCGTGATGTTTATGATCCAACTAACCCGCAATGCAGGTGGTGATGATCCGACCAAACTGGAATCGGTATTGGTCGGCAAACCTGTCCCTCAGTTTAAGCTGGAAGACTTGGTGGAAGCGGGCAAGCTCTACGATCAGGATATTTTCACCGGTGAGCCGCTGTTGTTGAATGTCTGGGCAACCTGGTGCCCTACCTGTTATGCCGAGCATGCTTACTTGAACCAGTTAGCGGGACAAGGGGTGAAAATCATCGGTCTCAATTATAAGGATGAGCGCCTTAAAGCGGTGCGCTGGCTGAATGAGCTGGGTAATCCTTATATCCATAGTCTGTTTGATGGCAATGGTATGCTGGGGATGGACTTGGGGGTGTACGGTGCGCCGGAGACTTTCCTGATTGATGCTAATGGTATCATTCGCTATCGCCATGTCGGTGATGTTAACGAGCGAAACTGGAACGACACTTTGAAGCCGATGTATGACGCATTGGTGGTGGAGGCAAAAGGCTAATGAAAAATTCACCTTGGTTCTCTGGTTTACATCGGATGTCTCGCCTGCTTCTCGCACCCGTGATGGCTTTGTCTGTCATGGCCGCAGTTGGTGGGGTGAGTGTGATGATCTCATCACCCGCCATGGCGGCCATTGATGTTTATGAATTTGACAGTACGGATCAGGAACAGACCTTTCAGGAACTGACTGCAACCCTGCGTTGCCCTAAGTGCCAGAATAATAACATTGCTGATTCCAATGCCACTCTGGCGCAGGACATGCGCCATAAAACCTACGAGCTGTTGCAGCAAGGTAAAAGCAAACAGGATGTCGTGGATTACATGATTGCCCGCTATGGCAACTTTGTGACTTACGACCCACCCGTCATGGCTTCGACCTTGATCCTCTGGCTTGGCCCATTGCTGTTTATTGTGATTGGCTTTACGGTGCTCGTCGTCCGTTCACGTAAGAGCAGTGCGAAGGCGGCATCAAATGAAGAGCTGGCCAGTGATGAGCAAGCACGATTGAAGGCGCTGCTGTCTGAAATGGGGCAGTCTGCAACCGATCAGCAAACAGCAAAGACTAACCAAGACGGGAAGGTGAAGTAATGACAATGTTTTGGCTAATTACCGCCCTATTGGTTGTGGTAGCGATCGTGATCTTCGTGGTGCCGATGTACCGCGGTAGCGATCAGGATGAGGCTGCCAGCCGTGATGAACTCAACAAAGCGTTCTTTACCGATCGTATGGATGAGCTGCAAGAAGAAAACAGCGAAGGCCTGGTTGCCAACCAAGACGAATTGGTTGTCGAATTGCAGCAATCACTGCTCGATGATGTACCGGCTGGCGAACAAGCGAAAAAATCCACGGTCAGTACCGCGATGCTACTGCCGGGATTGATCGTTTTGGTCGGGGTCTGTTATGGCCTGTACTGGAAGGTCGGCAGTCTTGATAAGGTACAAGTCTGGCAAGATACCGTGGCTCGCCTGCCGGAAATGTCGCAACGATTAATGGGTGGCAATGGCGCTGAGCCGCTGACCGATCAAGAAATGGATGACATTACCCTGGCATTGCGTACTCGACTGCATGATGACCCGGATGATGCCACCGGTTGGTTGTTGCTCGGGCGTGTCGGCACGGCAAACCGCGATGCTGAAACGGCTCAAAATGCCATGAACCGTGCTTACCAGTTAGATCCTAACAATCCAGATATACAGCTGAGCTACGCCCAGACACTGATGATGATTGGTGATCCGGCACAGACTGATCGTGCCCGACTACTGCTGCGTACCGTGCTCCGTAGCGATCACACTAACGTCACTGCGATGTCACTGCTGGCTTTCGATGCATTTGAAAAAGGGGAATACTCTCAGGCGATTGCATACTGGAATATGATGAAGCAGGTGATTGGTGAAGATGATCCACGTGCGCAAATGCTTAATCGGAGTATCGAACGTGCAGAAGCTGAAATGGGCAAGACAACTAATACCGCGTCTTCGGTGTCTGTGACGGTTGATCTTGATCCCTCGGTAACGCTACCCGCTAAAGGGATGGTGATTATCTCGGTACATTCTGCGGATGGCGCACCAATGCCTGTCGCGGCGAAGCGTTTACCGTTATCAGCCTTTCCGTTGACGCTAACCCTGAGCGACAGTGACAGCATGATCCCAGAGCGTCCATTGACATCGTTATCCGAGATGATCATTAAAGCACGTATCGACAGTGATGGTAACGTAATGACCAAAACCGACGACTGGTACGGGCAGAGTGATGTCATTCCGTTAGGTGGTTCCACAAAAGTGCTGATAAATAAGCAATATTAATCAACACTTTCAACTAAAGCTGGTAGAAAATAAGACGGCTGGATAGTATATAATGACTATTCAGCCTTTTTGTTTCTTTCATTCTGATTTTTATGGGATATACAGTGACACGACAACCCCTTCTAGCGATCGCGATTGCCCTTATGCTCACCGCGTGTGCGGACACCCCGAGTAATGAGTCAGATACCGCAACCAACCTGGTGATAGAGACCAATACCATGGTGGAAACTTCCACCGAGTTGGATGATACCACCGGCGTTGATGACGATGAAGACGCAGAAACCACGGTCATCGTCGATGAATCAGACGATGAGGATTTTGCTGACGTCGTCGCTGAAGTTGACGCGCAGGGCGATGATTATGGCACCGTGCCGGGCGTATATGACCCCTTTGAAGGTTTCAACCGCGCCATGTGGAACCTGAATTACAATTACCTCGACCCGTATATCGCCCGTCCTGTTTCGCTGGCGTATGTTGACTACGTTCCATCGCCGCTACGTACCGGCATCATGAATTTCATCTCCAACCTTGAAGAGCCAGCCAGCATGGTCAACAGTATCATCATGCTTGAAGGTGAGCAGGCCGTCACCCACTTCAACCGCTTTTGGATCAACAGCACCTTTGGTTTGGCGGGATTAATCGATATAGCTACCTTGGCCGACATTCGTAAACCCAGCAACCGCGCCTTTGGCGATGCCATGGGTTACTATGGCGTCGGCAATGGCCCTTATTTCATGGTACCGATGTACGGCCCACTAACCTTACGCGAAGGGGCAGGCGATGTGGTTGACGGCCTTTATTTCCCGCTTAACCTGCTCACCTTCTGGCAGAGCCTGGGTAAATGGGCGCTAGAAGGCATGGAAGATCGCGCCGCACTGGTCAATCAGGAAGGGATCCTAAAAGATTCACCGGATCCGTATATCTTCACCCGTGACGCTTATCTGCAGAATAAAGCGTTCCGCGCCACCGGCGGCGTATCGGACGATACAGAGCCTCAAGGCGAAGAATTCCTCGATGATTTCATGGATGAGATTGATGAGTATTAGAGAACAGGAATTATAAACAATTAGTAATATTAAATGAAAGTTGATATCATTAAAAACTATTTGTTTGCACGAGCGGTTTTATCGAAAAAGATATAGCTGCTTGTGAAGCTAGAATTATTTATAAGTAATATAGAGATATTTGTAGCTTATGGCTATAGATTTAGTTTTCCTGTTTTTTCTCATTCGACGCTCATAATAAATATTTTTAATTTAAACATAGTGTGATTAATAATATATTTAGTGTGTTAAATATTGATGTGTATATTTTCAATACTAACGTTCTAAATTTGCAGATAAACTCAAACGAGTAATAGATCAGGACTAGCAAGGTTGAGATGAATAATAAAAAAATGTTATTTTTTGGTTTTGCAGGCTCTCAGTGCATTACACTATTAGCGCTACCAATATTAACACGTCTATATGACCCATTATTATTTGGAGAATATAATTACTTTATAACAATAGTAACAACAGTTGCATTTTTTTTCTGCTTTAGATTGAATTTAAAAATTCAAATTGTAAATAAAGAAGCCATAAAGAATAAAATAGTATTAAAATCGTATATGCTATTAGCACTTACAACTATATTGGCAACATCAATATATTGTTATTTCAGTGGATTTACAATAGGTTTGATATACTTCATGATTGTGATTGTATTTCTATCTTTATATGAAATTCACACTGATTATTATTCATCAAATAAATCTTATAAAAAAATAGCGATCGCAAATATATTAAGAGCAACAACTGTAATTTTATTTCAGATAATGTTTTATAAATATGAGCATGGACTATTTATTGGGTTTATTGTTGGTTTGATATTTAGCCAAATATTAATTTTCAAATTAATAAAAGTTAGATGTAGTGATTTTGAGGGGATAAAAAAAAGTGAGTTTGTTTTTATGGTAAAAAACTCACTGATAAGTAGTGTAAATATTGTTGGGTTAAATTTGCCATTAATTATTATTTATAATCAATTAGATGCGGAAATTGCTGGTATTTATTCATTAGCAGATAAATTAATATTTGCGGGTATTGTAATTTGTACTAATGTATTTTCAAGGCTGATATATAATGATCTTAAAGAACAAGCGCAAGCAAAAGTTTTGAAAGATTGGATATGTAAAATAGTAATTCTGGCAACAATAATAATTATTGTGTCAATGTTCATATCTGAGTTTGCTATTGAGACTGCCTTTGGTGTGAAATGGTCACTTTCAGCAAATGTATTTATTGCATTATTACCATGGATGACAATCCAATTAATTATGATTCCGTTCACTTGTGCACTAATTTATAATGGTAAAGAATGGTACTTATTAAATGTTGAAATTCTAAAAAACATATCAAGAATATCAGTGCTAATGTTATGTTTATATCTAAATTATGATCTTGTAAATATAATCTTAGCGTCTTCAATTATTCCATTAGTATTTGGGATTGCAATTATCTCATATGGTTTATATAAAAATGAAATTATTAATTAAGAGAAGTAAAAAAGCCATTTTGCCTGAAATAGGCATATATAAGAAGTTTTTTGAAACATATGGTGTTGATGTTTGTATTTCTGAAAATATAAATGAAAGTGATCAGTATGATGTTCTTTGGTTATTTATGGGAATGCAATTAATCAAGAAAAACGACAAATTCACCATTCATGAATATGCATCATTGTCAACAGGTATATTTGCAAAGTATAAAGATATAATAAAAAGATTAGTATGTTGCAAGCCAAATCTTAGAGTGTTTTTAAATACAGATGTATATGACAAAATGTCTTTTAAAGATAACATACCTTATGTTATTAGAGATATGGCAGTTAGTCCTGATTTTTACAAAAGAGATCAAGAAAAAAAATATGACTTTGTATATTCAGGAGCTATTAATGATGACAGACGATTAGATTTGATATTAGATAAGTTTGCTATCAGAGAAGATAAAAGCATAATTGTGATTGGAACCGCGCCTAAGTGGTACCATGAGAAATATTCGCAATATAATAATATTACATTTACTGGATTAGTTGATTATAAAAAAATTCCATATTATCTTAATCAAGCAAAAGTTGGTATAAATGTTATTGATAACATATACCCATATAACATTCAAACATCGACAAAAATATTAGAATATCTTGCTTGCGGGCTTTCAATTTATACAATTCAAACCAACTGGGTTGATTCATTTAGCAAGAAAAATAATGTTACATTTAATTATTTCGAAATAAATAGATTTGATGTCGATGCTGATTTTGTTATGAATGAAAATTATACTCCATTGTATTGGGATGATATGTTAGAATCGTGCGGAATTCTACAAGCAATGAATGTTAAGGAGATGTAACATGGCAACGGCTATAATCGGTCACACTGGGTTTGTGGGTGGAAACATATGCAAAGAAAGAGAGTTTACTCATTATTTTAATACCAAAAATATAAATACAATCAAAGGGATGGAATTTGATGAGCTCGTTATAACAGGTGTTCCTGCGGTAAAATGGTTAGCAAATAAAGAACCTGAAAATGACATTAAAAATATTAATGCGTTAATAGGCAATCTTAAACATGTACAAGCAAAATGTGTGATTTTAATTTCAACGGTGGATGTTTATCCTTCACCTGTTGGAGTCAACGAAGAAAGTGATATTAATATTGATGCATGCCAACCTTATGGAAAGCATCGATTAATGTTTGAAAGTTTTATTAAAAATCATTTTGGGCGAGTACATATATTACGTCTACCTGGGTTATTTGGTTATGGACTGAAAAAAAATATCATATTTGATTTTTTAAATAAAAACATGATTGAATCAATTGAAACTAGAAATAAGTTCCAGTTCTATCCATTATCAAATATAAACAATGACATTGATATTGTAAAAAACAACAATATTCTATTATTAAATGTTGCAGTCGAGTCATTATCTGTAGCAGAAGTCGCAGAGTGTTGTGGCTATGATAATTTCATTAATGAATTAGACCGACCTTTAGTTGAGTATGATGTCAATACTATTTATGGCAAATATTGGGGTATGGAAGGTAAATACATGTATAGCAAACAACATTGTTTGAATGAATTAAAAAAATTCATATTGGAGTATACATATGAATAATCTAGCTATTTCTAATATTGCCTGGAAGCATGAGGAAGAGCTTCATGTTTTTAATATCTTAAATAAATTAGAGATTAAGAATGTTGAAGTTGCTCCTGCAAAAGTAGTTAATAACGTAAAAAAATTCACAAAGAATGAGGTTATTAGTTACTGTAATTATCATAAAAAGCATAATCTAAATATTGTTTCCATGCAGGCCTTATTATTCGGAGGTCCTACAGGAAATATTTTTGGCGATAGTACAGAGGTATCTGAAATTCAGAATCATTTGTATCGAGTTCTTGAAATGGCGGAGTATTTAGGTGCTAAGAAATTAGTATTTGGGTCACCTAAAAATAGATTAAAGGGCCAATTGTCAAAAGTTGAAGCATTTGAGAAAGCGTCGAATTTTTTTGCACCTCTAGCGAAGAGAGCTAATGATATTGGCGCTGCAATTTGTATTGAAAATAATCCAGAATATTATGGTGCTGATTTTTTAACTACGACTGATGAAGTTTGTGAATTTATCAAATTTGCAAACATGCCAGGTCTAAGTGCTCATTTTGATACTGGTGGTATGTTTTTAGCTAAAGAAAACATAGTTGAAGCTATTGATAATAATTCAGAGATGATCTCACATTTTCATATTAGCGAAAAAGATCTATTACCGATATCTAGTACTGATATTAATCATAAAGAAGTGGCTAATATACTGAAACATAATAATTACAATAATTATATTACAGTTGAAATGAAGCAGACAGAGCAAAATGTAATAGATATAGAAAAATCGTTAGAATTTGTTAGAAAGGTCTATTTATGATTTTTTCATTAGTGATTGTATTGAGTGTGCTATTTTCATCTTCATCTCAGCTGCTATTAAAGAAAGGTGCTGAGATATTAGTTATACCTAATGAATTTACAGTTCAATCATTATTTAAGCTTATGCTATCACTGTCAACGAACTTTTATCTTGTTCTTGGTGTACTCTTTCAGGTCATTGCATTATTAGTTTGGATATACGTACTTAAAAAAGTTGATGTCAGTTACGCATATCCATTCGTATCATTAGGATTTGTATTTGTTATATATATGGGTAATATCATTTATAATGAACCTATTTCACTTTTGAAAATATTAGGCTGTGCGACTATTTGCGCAGGTGTATTTATGTTGAGTAAAAGTTAAGGTAAAGAGGATGTTTGAAAATAACAAAGCTGATATTGCATATAAAATATCACTGTTACTATGTTGGATAGTAACGCTAGCATGTTGCTCATTTTTATATTATCAGTCTGTATTTTATTTTAATCGTACACCTTGGGATGGTACGTTTCAGACATTATTTCCATTATTAAAAATGGATCATGGTTCATTTCCTGGTGAGGATTATTTTTACTTTCATGGAAATGGTATACCTTATCTGTTATATCCACTATATTTTATTTTTAAAAATGTTTTTAATATTTCATCTGTAATGTCAGCATTAACATCAACATATATTATAAATACTTTATTTTTATTGATTCCTATGTATATGTTGTTAAGAAAAGTAATGTCCGTAAATATAGCTAGTGCGGTGCTATTATTTTATTTGGCTGTATGTAATTTTATTCCTTATACTGGTGGATATTTGTCGCCTTTATTTTTAGGTGCGCCAATGGCGATCAGGTTTAGCCCTCATATTATTATGGCACTTGTTGTCTTTTATATACTTGATGATGTCAAGTCCTCAAATTTATTTAAATTGGCTTTATTTGGCGTCATAGGTGCTATATGTGTTTTCTTGGCAGCTGAACAGGGTTTTTATGCTGTTGGTGGCGCATTGGTTGCAATGTTTATTTATTACTTTACTGTGAATATAAAACAGGCATTTATTTTTCCATTCAGTGCTTTATTTGTGTTTATATGCTGTTTTATCGGACTCAATTATTTGCTATTTGGAAATATTGAAACTATAAAGTCTATACAAGTGATTTCGAATGATCAAGCTTGGGTGTTTGGTGTTTTTCCAAATAGATTTTACGATAATTTTAGTGAAGTATTTAGTTTTGATATAATAGATGGTGTGCCTAGTCAGGTAACGACAATAGTTTCTGTATTAGCAACGCTGTTTGTTATAGTTTTAATGTTGACAAAGACGCTACAAGGGAAAAGTAAAATTTTTGCTTTCTCCTTATTTACATTATTCTTTGGTTCGTTGTTATCCTGGGCATCAAATATTGGTTACATTGGCGCGCATCAGGCTGCGCTTAATGTGAGGTATTTATACTTGATTGGCTCTTTTGTGGCTCTTGGCTTGTTTGTAAAAAAAGGGGTTAATTAAAGTGAGAAAATTAAATGTCAAGTATGTCGCACTGACACTTTCGCTACTATCTACTGTTTATTGGGCATATTATGCTATCGATAGCAAAATGAAGCTTGATGTGGGATTATATTCAACGAATAAATTTGAATCTGTGAAGCTCAATAAGCATCATGACTATCAAGGGGTACAAGGAAGTTGGAATATTCAACATCAATATGCTGACTATTTAGATAAGGCTACGAAGTATATCTCTAGAGAGAAAGGAACTAGTTATTTTTCAAATGATGCATTTGCAAGTGATTTAGTAAATCTAGATCGGAGTCTCTACAGTCAGACGAAGTTAAATTCAAGTATTAACGACGATTTTATTCTTGGTTTACAACATACTTTTAAGTTGAAATTGAGTCATGATAGTTCAAATCAAGAACTTAGTGGTATCGTTGGTGATTACATCATTCTTCATGGAGATGTAGATCATTTTGGTTATGTTAAAGCTGCTTCAAATGAATACTTAGAAGTCGTAACTAGCTTACCGATCGGAACCAATATTAATAGTATTGAAGTTCCTAAAATTGATGGAAAAGAGAAGAAATTCAAAGTATTGCTTGATTCTGAACGAATGGGGTTAGTTCGTGGCGGATTGGTTAATCAGTTCAATGATAATAAGCAAAGGATTTATGTTCGAACATTTTCATTCAATGACTCTAAGAATTTATTGAATGGAAGCACAATAAAAATAAACAATAAAAATTTCAAAATTAATACTGTAATACCGATTGGCCTTGGCGATTTTATTATTGAAATATCAGGTCAAGAAAAGTTTATTCCTTATATTGATTCAAGAATCAATATTGTAGATGTTACTAGTAATGCGCAAGCTAGTCAGCGTGCGATTAATATCAATATTTCTGAAAATATTGATAATGATTTTGCTTTTGGTATTGAACGTCATTATCAAATAAAAGTCGATAACAATATTGAACTAAAAAACAATGCAAATTTAATTATCGGTGATTCGAAGTATATATTAAAAGCCGATGATTATAATGGAAAAACAATAGCTATTGATCTTATTGGTAATGTGATTGATAAATTAAATGTCGATGATGAGACAAAAATAAAGTCAAAAATCGAAAGTGGTCATTATAGTGATTTGACTGCAAATGAGTATAAGGTGATAAAAGAAAAATATAAAGAGCTATATTCATCAGAGAAAATTGATAATCTAATACCATTACGAGTTTGGTTAAAAGGTGCAGATGTTAACGTTTATTATGAGCATAATAAACAACTTAAAGCTGATAAGTTTTATGCAACAGTACCGATTACACCAGATAATGATTTTAAGATTTGGGAAATTTATCCTGGTTCTATGTTGAATCTTTTTTATAATAAGGTTAACCCTGCACCGACTGAAATGCTTATACATGTTCTAGGGAAGACGAGCAGAAGTGAATATTACAGTGCATTTAATAAAATATCACCTGAATATGTTTCTTTTGCAAAGCCTGAACGTTTCACTCCATGGTTATTAAATTGGCACTGGTCATTTTTTAAAGAATTGGTTAGGCATTATAAACCTGTTGTTGATTTAGACGAATTTTCTCTTTGGGAAAAACAGGATAAGATCAATAAGTCTACGACATATGATTTTACTGAAATATCTAAAAAATTACCTACTAGTGAGATGCTTGGTAGCAGAGATGATAAGTATTCATTATATACAGTGAAGCTTAAATATTCAGTATCCAATCCATACTTAAACGTACCACTTATTGGTAAATCGCCACGATTTTTCATGTTGACCTCTTCGCCTGTGACAACACTACCGGTTAGCTTACCTTGGTCTGAAACAGAGTGGGAATTTCCACTTGTTGTAAAGGGGGAGTCAACGATAGATTTTAATGTGAAAAAAATGTCTGATTTCTTAGATAGTGCAAGTATCACAATAGATTCAATAAGCCTTCATAAAGAGAATGTTTCTCAAGAAAATATTGAGAGTTTATTTTTAGATTACCATTCTATGAGATAACAGATATTGGGTGTGATAGTGTTCTATGTCACACCCAGTTAGGACTTGCTATGATTAATAAAAATTCTTTGTTTTTGTCTTTTGGGATATTGATTCTTTTTATAACATTTATTTTATACCCTTCTTTTAGTACGGATTCATGGGCTTATTATGAGCTATCTAAATCGTTATTGAATTTAAGTTATCATACGCATAATATTAGACAGTATGCATATGATTCTGATCTAAGTGTTTCATTTCCTTTTTTGTATCCACTACTTCTAACTATAATTAATGAAATATTTGGAGCGAGTATTTTTAATGGTGTATACTTAAACTTTGTTATACTTATATTAATTGCTTTAGTGATACAGAGAATATCACTAAAAATTAAGTACGCAAACTTATTGCTATGTGTTCTTTTTTTGAATATTGGTTTTATTTATGAAATATTTTCAGCGAGAAGTATTCCTCTTTCTATATTGTTAACGTTAGTTTCAATTAATTTACTCTTCGACAATAAAAAAAATAGACTTTTTTATGCAGGTGTTACGCTTGGGCTTTTATGCCTTAATCGATTTGATTCATTGCCTTTCGTATTTATTATATTAGCTTGTTTAGTTCCTATTTATAGAAGTTATTTATTATATGTTGTAATTCCTGTTTTATTATTGAATATTCCTTGGGTAATATATTCGTTTTGTTATTTTGATAAGCTTTTTGTGTCAGAAAATACTATTTTATTATCACAGAATTTACCTGTAATAGATGTTTTGTTTTATAAGTCACCTGTGTATGATAGTTTCTATCAGTTGATTAAAACACTCATTCTTCGTTCATATGCTGAAGTGGTTATTGGCGCAATTCCATTACTATTATATGTATACTTTTATTTCAAAGGTTCTAAATTAAAGAGTGAATTAATATCTCTGATATTTTGTACTTCTGCATATATATCTTTAGTGTTTATATCTTTAACCGGATACACGGATATTAGATATTTTGCACCTATTTCTATCTTATATAGTCTTCATCTTGTTTTTATAGTCAACGATAATTATCTAAAACTTATTTCAAGGTATCTATATATCTGTACAGCCATATTAATGCTCTTATTGTCATCGGCTCGTGTATATAAGCATGTGTCCGAGAGTCAGACTAACTTGTCTTATAGTTCGTTTAAAGAGTGTATGACAGATGATGGACGAGTATTAGTTATCAATGAGTCAATTAATAAGGGTCGTGTGTTTTCAGCAAAACTTTCAGCAAAATATAATGTAAATACTATTATGCAACCCACAAATCTTGATAAGAATAATATACGAGAATTTATATCTGATTTTGATATCGATTATATTATAATTGATAAAAATGACTTAAGTGGATACAATGCAAAAGGTATTGTATCGATGACAAATTGTGATTCTTTTTATAAATTAGATAGGCATTCAAGTGTTAAGTAAAGACGTCGTTATTATTGGTGGTGGTTTTTTTGGACTGTTCATAGCAGAATTTTTGGCAAAAGCTGGAAAATCTGTATTGTTAGTTGAGAAAGAGAATGATTTGATGCAGAGAGCATCATATGTAAATCAAGCTCGAGTACATAATGGATACCATTACCCAAGAAGTGTACTTACTGCACTTAGATCCCGTATCTCATTTCCTCGTTTTGTCGATGAGTTTCGCGATTGTGTTGTTGATGACTTCGATAAATATTATTTAACGGCAAATATTCTCGGTAAAGTCACTGGTCACCAGTTTCAAAAGTTTTGTGATCGCATTGGTGCTTCATGTGTGCCTGCGCCTGAACATATAAGAAAACTCGTTAATCCTAATTTAATTGATCAAGTATTTACTACAAAAGAATATGCATTTGACTCTACAATTCTAAAAGCGACTATGTTAGATAGAGTGCAGAATGTCGGGGTCGAAATCATGTTAAATCATGAGGTTTACTCTGTTGAGCAATTACCTAATGATAATCTATTGGTGAGAATCAACGCTGATGATGAGACTACTCTTGTTGAAGCTAAGCAAGTATACAATTGCACTTACTCAATGATTAATAACGTAATCAATAATTCACAACTTGATTTTGTGCCTTTGAAGCATGAATTAACAGAAATGTGTATAGTTGATGTACCAGAACATTTCAAAAAAACTGGTTTAACAGTTATGTGTGGACCATTTTTTTCTGTGATGCCATTCCCATCGAAGAATGCACACTCTTTTAGCCATGTTCGATATACACCACATCACGAGTGGTATGATGATGCATCGTCTTATCGTAATTCACACGTTCATTTTGACAAAGTGCCTAAAGAAACAGCATGGAGGAAAATGATAAAGGATGCGGTTCGATACATACCATCATTGGAAGACTGTCAATATAAAGAGTCAATTTGGGAAGTCAAAACAGTCTTACCTCGCAGTGAATCTGATGACTCTCGTCCAATATTATTTAAACCAAACTTTGGTTTAAAAGGTTTCCATTGTATAATGGGCGGTAAAATTGATAATGTTTATGATGCGGTTGAAGTTATCATACAATTAGGTTTGGATAAATAAATGAATAAGCAGGATAGTTTTGTAACTGTTGTTCTTGTTATTAATAATAAATATAATGAGCTAGAGAAATATATAAGTAATATGTCGAATTATTTATATGATCGTTATAGTGATTATGAAATTATTATTATTGACAGAAACTTTGAAGGTAATTCAATATCCGGAGTCGATGAGCTGCTATGTAAATACCCATCTATTCGTTATATTTTACTATCGACAGATGTATCTGATGATGTCGCTGTTGCTGCTGGTATCGAAAATGCGATAGGTGATTTTGTTGTCAATGTTGATGTCAATAATGATCCCATCGACATCATTGATGGCTTCGTTCAACGGTGTAAATCTGGAGCCGATATTGTTCTTGGTGTCTCCGAACAATCATCAACTAAATTCTATAAAATGGTTCGTCCGTATACACAGAAATTACTTGATTCAATTGGGTATGATTTCCCTAAGAATTTTTCAGGTGCGATGTGTTTAAGTCGTCGAACTGTCAATGCGGTAACTGAATCAGGCCGTTTTTATCATAAATTATATGTAAAAATTTCCCGCACAGGGTATTCAACGATTGATTTTGGTTATACATCATTAAACAATACGAACAAAAAGAACGTTAAAAACGGTATTCAAGAGGCCCTACAATATACTATTTTTAATTCAACTAAACCGTTACGTTGGATGAGTATGCTTGGAGTGTTAGGCAGCTTATTGGCTTTTTTCTTTGCCTTGTATAGTTTGATTGTAAACTTAATTACTAATCATGTTTCAGAAGGCTGGACTACATTAGTATTATTTTCCTCTATTTTGTTTTCTTTATTATTTACAATGCTGGCTTTCTTTGGTGAGTACTTGGCTCGTTTATTAAATGATCGCAGTGAGCATCGTAGTTATAGTGTTGTCTGTGAAAAAAATAGTAATGTGATGCTTGAAGAAAATCGTTTTAATGTTCTTTATGAATCTACAACGGATGATTTGAATCTGGTAAAAACAGGGCGGAACAAATGATTTCTACGTCACTGAATTATTATGAAGTTCCTAATTACGAGTCACATGTATTCTCAGAAAAGCAGCATGACTATTGTGTAATTATTTTTGTTATTAATGAAGGTGAAAAGCTTCATAAACAACTTGAACGAATGTCTCATGTTAGCCTAAATGCTGATATTATTATTGCTGATGGCGATAGTTCAGACGGTTCTACTGACCATTCCCTTTTGAAATCATTAAATGTGAATACATTATTGATTAAAAAACAAGAAGGAAAGCTAGGTACTCAAATGAGAATTGGTTTTTCTTGGGCTCTAGAACGGGGATATAAGGGTGTAGTTGTAATTGATGGTAATAACAAAGATAGTGTTACTGATATACCACACTTTGTAGAGAAGCTAGAGCTGAATTATGATCATGTCCAAGGGTCTAGATTTATTCCGGGAGGCCATGCTATAAATACGCCTAAATCTAGATTACTGGGTTTAAAAGTATTGCATGTTCCAGTAATGCGTTTAGCATCTGGATTCAAGTATACTGATACGACTAATGGTTTTAGAGCATATAGTCGTAAATTACTTCTTGATAATGATATCTCTGTATTTCGTGATATATTCACAGGTTATGAACTACATTATTATTTAGCAATCGAAGCAGCTAAACGTAAATTTAAATGTTTAGAAATTCCTGTTACACGTGAATATCCGAAGTCAGGAAAAACGCCTACAAAGATAAGCCCTATTAAGGGAAATTTACAAGTTATAGAAAAGTTATTTGCTTGTGCATTGTCTAAGTATAGAGTTAAATAAAGGGTATGTGCTTATGTTATATAGGCACAATCTATAATTTGATAAATTTAGCTTAGAAAATTGCGTATTATAGATAGTGTGGTTTATCAATATTATGCGTTTATATCAAACCTCAGTATATTGAATTACTGAGGTTTGATAGTAATAATAAATATTTCAGTATTTATTATCACTTAATTTAGGATAGTAATTCTTTATATATATCCAATGTACTCTTTATTACTATATTTTGGCAGAACGTTTTTTCAGTTATAATTCTTGCCTCTAGTCCAAAATCGTAGCGCATTTTGTCGTCATGCATAAGTATGTTTATTTTTTCTGCTATTGCATTACTGTCGTTAATTGGAACAATAAATCCTGATTTATTGTTCTCAACGATGTCTCTACAACCAGCTACATTCGTTGTAATAATTGGACGCCCTATCGCAGCTGCTTCAATTAGAATTCTCGGAACACCTTCACCATATTGTGTCGGAAGACATATAATATCAGCATCTTGTATCAAAGTTACCATATCTGATACTTGCCCTAGCCAATTAATTGTATTGGAGCTTGCCCATTGATTGATTTTATCTAATGGAATCGCATCGCAGCTATCCGTATCGATAATTCCTGCGACATTTAGTTCTAAAGCAACGCCATTGTTTCTAACAAGCCCTACGGCAGAGATAAGTTGCTCAAGCCCTTTGCTCCATAGCATCCTTGCAGCAAAGAGAATTTTGATTATTTCTTTTTCTTGCTTAATTTGCTTTGGCGTATACAAATATTCACTTAAGTTTACACCTGCACCAGCAATTACTTGAAGGTTTTTTTCGGTACCAATATTTTCTGATAAGAATCGTGTCCTATCATCTTTATTTTCGAATAATATTTTGTATTTACTTTTTCGTTTAGCAATAAATCTATAAAGAGTCGTTACAATGCCGCGTGAGATACGCGCTTTGATTGTTCGACTTGAAAATGTTATGCCTAAACCTGTAACACTCATTACTTGTGGAATAGATAAATATTTACAAATTAGACCAACAAAAAGGTTTGGCTTTACTGTAATTGAATGTACTAAATCAGGCTTTAGGACTCGTATCAGAGTAAAGAGCTGCCAAAATGTTTTAATATTATTTGTTAGGCTCATGGATTTTCTTGAAAGTTCAATCGCATGAATTTTGAAGCCTAAATTTTCTAATTCTTGAATTTGTTTTGATTTAGTATTTTGTGTTGCTAAATGAATTTCAAAACCTTCATTTTGCGCAGCTTTAGCCCTTGCTAACCAGTGTAAGCAAAAATACCAATCTACATTAATCACGAATAATAACTTTTTCATTTTCTCATTACATCAATTGTCGTATTTATAATTATAGTATTTTCTTTGAACACTATTTTGGTGTATACCCAGTTGGAGTATCAAGCAAAATCTGCTTGATACCGTCGTATTCATTGTCATGGCAACATGTATTTAACTTGCTGAGTATGGCAGCCATATCATCCCAAGATAGCTTATCTTCTTGCGCAGTCATGATTTTTGGATGCGATGTCCCACTAACATTTTCACCGATCAACAATTCTTCATATAGTTTTTCACCAGGGCGAAGTCCCGTGAATGATATTTCAATATCACCTTCTGTTTCTGCTGTTTGACCGATACATTTCTCCGTCATACCCATGAGTTGGACCATGCGCTTGGCCAAATCAAGAATTTTGACTGGTTCACCCATATCGAGAACAAAAACCTGACCATTATTACCCATCGCACCAGCCTGAATCACTAATTGTGCCGCTTCAGGGATCAGCATGAAAAAGCGGGTGATATCTGGGTGGGTAACAGTAACTGGCCCTCCGTTACGAATTTGCTCTCTAAACAGCGGTACCACCGAGCCTGATGACCCCAGTACATTACCAAAGCGTACCATCGTGAATGTTGTATTGGATTGTTTGTCGGCTAACGCTTGGAGGACTAATTCAGCCATACGTTTACTGGCGCCCATCACGTTCGTTGGTCGCACTGCTTTGTCGGTAGATATGAGGGTGAAGTTTTTCACTCCCGTTTCTATGGCTGACTCTGCCACCATCAGTGTACCGAAGACGTTATTTCGAATCCCTTCAACTACATTATCTTCGACTATAGGAACATGCTTATAAGCGGCGGCATGGTAAACAGTTTCTATTTTATACTGCTCCATTATTTTTTTAATTCGGTTCTTATTTTGAACAGATCCAAGAGCTGAGACTATCTGGCATTCTATTTTTAGATGCTTGACCATCGCGCGAATTTCACGATCAATTTGGTACAAGTTGTACTCATTGAGCTCAAATAAGACCACTGTTTTTGGTGTTTGTTTGACGATCTGGCGGCACAGTTCAGAGCCAATCGAACCGCCGGCACCGGTAATTAAGATGGCTTTTCCTGTGTTGTTTTTAGCCATGAGTGTTTTGTCTGGTTCGATCTGAGGGCGACCAAGCAGATCAACGATATCAAGATCTCTTACTTCTGTAATCGCGGCTTTACCCGCTGCGATATCTTCAACCGAGGGTACAGATTGTACTTCAATCGGCCATTCAGACACTTTGTTGAGTAATCTTAAACGGTTACCTGTTTTTATATTATTAATCGCAATCAGTAGCTTAACGGGTTTATATAACGATTGAAGCTTCTCAAATTCACTGCTGTGGTGAACGCGTAAGCCGAATATTATTTGGCCTACTTTGCTATTGTCATCATCAAGAATGACGACTGGATGATATTCATGACCATGGATCAGTGCATAGGCAAGTTCGCGCCCTGTTGAACCAGCGCCATAGATGAATACGTTTGGTTTTTTTCGGCGGTAATAATAATAGTAGATTGATTTTATCAATACTCGCGGCGCGCCAAGAATCAAAATCGCCACGCCGACATAAATCATTGGTACGCTGCGTGGTACAAAGGAATTGAAGTAAAAACTTGAAATAGCCAGTACCAAAGCAGAGATGATGACTGCGAGAAAAATATGGCCAATGGCAGGCAGCATAAGATAGCGAAGGATCGCGCGGTACATGCCAAGTCGAGTGAAAACAAAAATAGTTGCACTAATGGTAATCAGATAACTGGCAATTTCTTCTTTCCCGAGCGGCAAGCTCCAGGTGCCAAGTCTCAATGAATTGGCTGCATATAATGAGAAGGCGACAGCCAAGATATCGTAGCATATTGTAATGATGCGTTTATTGCTGCGTTTCGCATAGAATAAGGACTTAAGAATACGTATCATGTTGAAGGCTTCTGCTGAAATTCTGATTTGATCTAGCTATATTTGCGTTAGACAGTGAGATTATCATACAGAGCTGATAGATACTCATTTTATATGATTTTTATCTGGATGTGGGGTTGTTTTGAACGAAGTGGTGTTTTTTTGAGTAAAGTATTAGTAACTGGTGCGACGGGTTTTGTTGGCCAATATGTTGTTATGGCCTGTAAACAAGCAGGTTATACGGTTACCCCTCTTGCTGGTCGAGCATCCAATCATTTTGGGTATGCTGCGCTTGATATAAATGCAAGTACCGATTGGTCCTCATACCTTTCAGATGTGACTGCCGTGGTGCATTGTGCTGCGCGGGTGCATGTCATGACGGATGAGGTTAATGACCCCTTAACGGCATATCGAGCGATAAATACCGATGGCACATTGCAGTTGGCCCGCCAAGCTGCTGAGGCCGGCGTGAAGCGGTTTGTGTTTATCAGCAGTATTAAAGTGAATGGCGAGGCAACGGAGCCGGGTCGCGCATTTACTTCATCGGTGAATAGCGCCCCGACAGATCCTTACGCACTAAGTAAATATGAAGCCGAACAGGGCTTATTGGCGATCGCCAAAGAAAGCGCAATGGAGGTGGTGATTATTCGTCCCCCTTTGGTTTATGGTCCGAGTGTTAAAGCCAATTTTGCATCGCTTTTAAAGCTCGTACAAAAAGGGCTGCCCATGCCTTTTGGCGCCATCAATAATACACGCAGTTTAGTGTACATCGGTAATTTGGTTGATTTGATTATAACCACCCTTACTCACCCACAAGCGGCCAACCAAGTATTCCTCGTGTCTGATGATAACGATGTATCAACCACGACCTTACTGCGTGAAATGGCCAATGCGACGGGTAGCCCGTGTTATTTATTGCCTGTACCGTCATGCTGGTTGCTTGGATTAACAAAGCTCGTGGGTAAACCGGGTATTGGTGAGCGTTTGTGTGGCAATCTTCAATTGGATATTAGTGAAACAAAGTCTTGCCTGAATTGGCGGCCTCCTTATAATCTTGCAGATTCTCTTAAACTCACCGTTCAGCACCCTGATAATTGAAGATCTATGCATAGCTTAATGATTCGAACGTTAGATTACTTATTTGCATTGGTAGGATTAATTTGTCTTACCCCTGTTTTTCTTATCGTTTACCTGCTGGGTAAGCGTGATACGGGCCAGCCGATTTTTCGCCAAGAGCGCGTCGGGAAAGATAAGAAGCCCTTCACGTTAATCAAGTTTCGTACCATGCCGGTTGAAACCGTTTCGGTAGCCACCCACTTGGTCGATGCGCGTGCAGTGACCAAATTAGGCGTTTTTTTACGCAAAACTAAACTGGATGAATTGCCGCAATTGATCAACGTATTGAAAGGTGAAATGAGCTTGGTTGGCCCTCGTCCATGCTTGTTTAACCAAGTTGATGTTATTGCCGCACGTGATGCGCGGGGTGTCACCACTGTGCTTCCCGGTATCACTGGACTTGCCCAAATTAATGGTGTTGATATGTCGACACCCGATAAGTTGGCGCAGATGGACAGTGAAATGATTACCACCTTTTCGCTAAAAGCGTATTTTGCGTATATTTTACAAACGGCTATTGGTCGCGGTGCGGGTGATCGGGTAAAAAAAAGTAATTCATGATGCAACATAATAACGATGATTTAATTGCTATTTTTAATCAATGCTTTCTCGAATCCTATAATACCGAGCTTGTTTTAGGTGGTGATGAACCGATTTATTTGCCCGCGGATGCGGAGCACCCCCGTCATCGGATTGTTTTTGCCCGAGGCTATTTTGCCTCGGCACTTCATGAAATTGCTCACTGGTGTATCGCCGGCCCGCAGCGTCGGTTGCTGGAAGACTATGGCTACTGGTATGAACCCGATGGGCGTAGTGAAACGGTACAGGCTGAATTTGAAAACGTCGAGGTAAAGCCCCAAGCAGTAGAGTGGATTCTAGCTGCTAGCTGCGGTTTTCGCTTTCAAGTGAGCTGTGATAACCTGAGCGGAAATTATGAGCCTGACAGGATCCGCTTCACCCATCGAGTGCATGCTCAAGTCATGATATACCTTGAACAAGGTATACCTGAGCGATGTAAAATACTGTCAGACGCGTTACGAGATCATTATCAGGTTCCCACCTTAACCCTCGATACTCGTTTCTGATCAACACTATAAAATGAGACAGCCATGATTCACCAATACGAAGAGAAGTTATTAAGTTTGATCGACCAGATGGTTGAAACGGCATCCGATGATGAATTATTTGCTGGCGGTTATCTACGTGGTCATATATCGCTGTCAGCCGCCAACTGTGAACGGGATGGTGAATTGTCAGTTGCTGAGATGAACCGCAGAGTTGATCTGAGTATCGCGGGTGCCCAGTCAGAGCTTAGTCCAATGGATCAACAGATCGTGAAAATGTTGTGGTTGCAATTGCAACAGGTGGCATGTTAATTACACGATTGATGGCATGTGCAATATGATGCATCGTAGACCAAAAAAGGCGTCAGTAGACGCCTTTTTAGTACGCTTAATTGTTAATTGTTAATTGTTAATTGTTTGTCGCTAGGTACTTTCGCCGATAATCTGAAGATTTGGCAAAAAGGATGCTAGGCAATATGACGAAAAGAAAGCCGACTGAAAAAATGAGATTTTCGTTGGCAAGTAGTTGATAGCTGCTGGTTATAAATATAGTCATTGTAATCAACAGGTTGAACATATGAATGACAGGGTGGTTCATTGAAAATCGAGCATATGCCCTATACATTCTCATACCTCTTTTATGTGTCTAAGTATTAAAATCATGGTGTGGCTTTGTTATTTTTATTTGTCAATGACGAGTCCGTAATTGACAGTTTTATTAATTGCTATACTAGTACAAATTTAACTATCGATGAAATAAAAAAATGCGATCTTACGCAGGTGATCACGCTTAATAGAATAATTTTTTGTGATCACGGTCACTATTGACCTGGTCATATGCCCATTGTGAATAACTGGATTTTCTTCAACAAAGTGTGATGTGCTGTCGCTTATCTAAAGCATGGAAGTGAGGGTGTGCTGAAACCTCCAGCGTGGTATTGTAAACTTTAGGCTGTTAATTCAGTGTCTTGTACACTTCTGTTACCTTGAACTGTATCAATGGATAGACGAAGGCTTATTTTCTGGCAGTCGAGGTATAAACCGGAACTTCATGCATAAAGCGCATCTTTATGTGTGTTACTACTTGAGTCAAAGGATAAAAGGTCCCCTATGTTTAATAAAATACTGGTGGTTTGCGTCGGTAACATTTGTCGTTCACCGTCGGGTGAGTTTTTGTTGAAGCACCACCTGCCCAATAAACACATCGCTTCTGCGGGGGTGGGGGCTTTAGTGGGTAAACCCGCTGATAAAACGGCAGCAGAAGTGGCACAGGACCATGGGATCAGTTTAGATGGACATGTTGCTCAGCAACTCACGGCTGAACTTTGTCGCGATTATGATCTCATTCTGGTCATGGAAAAAGGGCATATTGAAGCGGTGACAAATATTGCGCCTGAAGCACGTGGTAAAACCATGTTATTCGGTCACTGGATTGGCCAAAAAGACATTCCAGATCCATACCGTCAAAGCCGTGAAGCCTTTGATTTTGCCTATGAGTTGATTGATGAATCAGCCAAAGCATGGGCTAAGAAGCTGTAAGTTATTCGCTCGCCCGTAAAAGGCAACGTCACGAACTAAACCGTATCGTGACGTTGCAATAAGGGTAGGGAAGCACAGCCTATAGCTAGTTCATTGCCTTGCGACCGTACCAAGGTGAGCGAGCATCGGTGACACTAAACAGTTCATATTTACGGTTGAGCATCTGACCGCCGTCGCGCGAGAGAGGAAGCCAAGAAATCGTTGCCCGGTTGGTGCTTGGTTTCACCGTCATGACATCGAACGGGATCGAAATGTAGAATCCCTTGTTAAAACTGCCTTCCCCGAATTCATCGGCAGACAGGTTAGTTTTAGCTACAAATGCCCCCGCAATAACGCCGCTATCAAATTGCTTTGAAAAGTCGATAGTGAACCCTTTGTCTTCCGTTAAGTACTGACCGGCACTGACCTTGAGTAAGGTATTTGGTAGCCATTCCCATTGTGGTTGATAATACACCGTCGCATGACCAGTCATCGCCCCCGTTTGAACGCGATAGTGACGATTGGTGATCGGATCAAATTGCACTTCTTCAGTAAAGAAACCCAATTGAGAGTCAGGATCTCGCTGGATCACATAGTTGGCATCAATACCAAAGGCCCAGTTGCTGCCTTGTGGACGATAAAGAATCTCACTGCCGACCCCACCAAACATCATTTCCAGATAGCCGCCATAGGCTTGGCCATACCAGTTTTCAGAAAGCTTATCCATCCAAGTCAACTGAAGGTTGTTCATTTGGATAGGTTTGTCATTAATGTATTGACGGACCAAGGTACGGACACGTTTTAAGTCCGTCCCATCGGGTGGCACCTCATATAAAAACTTGTCGTAGTTGTCATAAATATTGAGATAGAGTGATCCACCGAGTTCAACATGATCCCCAAACCAATAGTTAGCCCCAGCCGTGATACCAATGTTAAACATGTAGAAGTCTTCCGAACCGCCGAAAGATTGCTGCAGCGTTGGCGATACACTGACATTCCACGCTTTATCTGATTTCGCGTATAACTTGCCTGATGGCTCACTCGGTTCTACTTCTTCAGTCGCATCAGCCACTGACGCATTGATATAGTCATGATCAGCCACTTTCACTAATTGCTCGCGGTTAATGCGAGTCTCAGTGACTGGCTGGTGATTGGCGGTTTCAATGATCCGATATGTGTTCGCTTCAGGGGCTTGATTGGCAAGAATGATCCCTGCGCGTAAGTGCGCCTTGTTGCGATCTCGGTATTTGATCTGCGGGGCGACAACGGTCACGGTATTGTTATCCGCGTACAGCGCCGGATTTTCATAGCCCGCGATTTGTTGCAGATCTTGTGCCAGCTGTTCCCAGTCACTGTTGGTGAGATCGTTAGCGGTCTTGTTAGCAACAGGGCGATACGCTGGTGCAGGCTCATCTTGCCACATGGATTTAAGACTATTGAAGTTGGTATTAAGGTTAAAGCCCATCGTCCAGGTTGTTCCGCGCTCATAACTTAAACGCAGATCCCCCCACTGCCCTAACCGATATAGCATCCCATAGTTGAATTTGCTGTCTTGCGACATATCAATACCCGCACGGGTGACGGGGAAATCACTGCTATAATCATTGCCGTCATACTCCATTTTCAGCCGCAATGGCGCCCAGGGGGTTTGATATTCCACCCCGCCAAACAGGGCGCTACAACCGGTGAACCAGCGGTCGAAATCAATACTGCCACCCTTGCCTTTGTAATCGGTACTACGGCCACAGTCGATACTGCTGGTTTTATCGCCGGTTAAGTTGCCGCTGTTGCCGATATAGCCCCAGCCAACCCCGAGCGTGAAATCGAGCGGGCCAACGTGTTTGCTGGCAGCGATATATTCCCCATCAAACAGGCCTGTGCCGCCAAAATCACGCACGCCAATGGACGTTTCGGGCAGCCAGTAGCTCTCTTCTAACAGACGAATTTTAAAATCGATGCCTTTATCGGTGTATTTGGTATCACCACTAAAGCTTTCGTCGTTGCTATAAAGTAAGTCCTGCACCAAGGTATAACGGATCGTGGTTTCTAACCAAGGCAATAACTGCAGCGACACCATGTAATGGTGGTACTCATCATTGAAGGTGGCACCCAGCGTCAATTCTCCCTCTCTCGCCACACGGCCTGATGGCATTTGCATCAACCCCACCCCACCGAAATCCGACTGTGAGGGGGTAAATTGCGGGTAACTGAATGCATCAGCCTGACAGTAGAAGACGGGCAGCATGGCCAGCGTGATGGCCGATAGCGAAGTTTTAAATAGTGGGTGCATCACAGGGCCCGGTTCCTTAGTAAAGTAATGATCTCATCATTGAGGGTGGCAAATTGGCGGGGTAGATCAGCAAAATTCAGATAGACCGTGGCACCTGGCGCGATATCAAGATGGTTTTGGTTCCAGTAAGCGATCGGGTGTGACTCTACGTGACCGTCAGGTTGGATAACCGTTGCGTAACTGTTTGCTGCTTGGGTTATTCCTTGTGATGAGGGCTGTGCTTGGCTGAGATAAAAATCCGTTGCTTGTCGTGGTAACCAAGGCTGAGCGCCGGGTTTTTCCACTGCGCCTAACACGATGATATCCGTGGGCCGAGGCGGTAGCACCAGCGTAACAGATTGAGATATAAGCGGATTAGCAGACGGGGTAATGCGTACCATATCGTAATCTAACGGTGTAAAAATACGTTCACCAATAGTCAGGGCAGACAGTGTCTGCTGCAGTGCTTGGATAACCGCAATATCATGTGCATGGCTTGACGATTGATCGGCCGACAGCTGACTGCTGAGTTGCTCCAACGACGTCAATACTGCAGCTTTATCGGGGTGGGGAACGTGGCGGTATAACCCCGCGCCCAACCAATAAATCGGTTGGTTGTGAATGTTAGCCGATACCGGTAATTGTGATAAATGCCCAATACTATCCGTTAATACCTGCTCCATACGCACCGCGGAAGGGTAGGTTAAGCGCAATGCGGGTGTCTGCGATGTTGCATTGGTCGTATTCGCCATGGAATAGGTTGTCGTCACAACAACCGGCGCATTGGCAGTTACGACAGGGGGCGTTGATGTCGTTACGGCAAAAGTGAGACTTGACACAAACAGGTTGGCACCAAGCAAGCAATAGCATGAAGATCGAGCAAAAGTAAGCAGCGGTGATAGCGTCTTTCTAAAGAGTGTCTGGTGCGGTTGAACGCCCGCAGCATGGGTTGAATTCATCTCTCAGTCCTGCTTATAAATACGGTTTTAATACAGTGATATCGACATAGGGCAAGCTTGGCGCCAGCTTTTGGTGAGACTTAATGACGTTTCCGGTAGTCGGATCAAGCCAAAATGCATTAACAAACGTGACATCTAATGCCTCAACGGCAACCAACTCAGTAAAATACAGCGTTTCTTTCGGCTGTTGGTTGATCATAATGATCTGATTTGGGTGTTGTTCAAAGTGTGACGTTACACGGTATCCCGCATGGTAACCCGGCTGCCAGTCAATCGTGCGTGTCCAGGTACGGGCGGTATTGGGCAGGTGCAAGCCATTAATTAACGGATCAACCTGCGCGCTGCTCACACTCAGTAAATTACCGAGAGGTAAATTCAGGGTTTTAATTAACCGCCCCGCTTGGGTAATTAACATCCCGTTATCTGACGATAGCCATTTAAGTGTTGGTGGGGTGATATTATTCGGCTTGGTTTGGTTATTACCGAATGTGGCCGTCGGTTCCGCTAACGCTAAAACCATAAAGGCTTGTGGGCCATTATCGACGGTGGCGTAAATACTGGCATACGGCAAATGGCTGATGCGCTCGGCACTGAGTGTGGCGTCGGCATTACCGAATAACGCCAATTGCATGGTGTCATTAACATCATTGAATTTTTGACTGCAGCCACTTAATAAAATAGGTGCAGCAATTAACCAGCAAAATAAGGTCAGTGGCTTGGTCAGGCGGTGGGAAAAGGGCATCCTAGCGACTCGCTCCTCAGAAGAATAAAAGTGGTTTAAACGTAAAAACAAAGGGCATGTTTAAACACGAGACGTCAATGTAAAAAATAAAACGGCAAAATGATAACATGAGTAAATGAAAAATAACCGCACAGCGGCAGCATGGAATGCAGCAAGTGTGCGGTTATTGTCCGTTATTTCGAGCTACAGCAAATTTTGCTGGATTAGCCTTTCGCTGATACAGATGTTGTCGTGTCGTTGCTACCTGAATCTGCCACGGCCACTACGCCAACAGCCACTGCCGCGCCAACAGCCACTGTTGTTGCTGTAATACCGCCAGCAGCCGCTGCCGTTGCACCTGCTGCACCCGCTGCTGTACCAGTAGTAGTCGCAGTTGTTGCTGCTGCAGTTGTTGCCGCTGATGTAGACGAGCTACCAGCCGCTGCTGCTGTGGTTTCAGTGGCAGCAAACGCTGAACCTGCCATAGATATTGCCGCTAGAAGCGCAATCGCAGTCTTTTTCATTGTTATGTCCTTATCTGTAATAAAGAGGTTAAAAACAGATTTTTCATCAAAAAACCTAAAAAAGCGGAGTCCGCCTCATTGCAATGATATGGTGATAAATGAAAATGCGCAACGCATCCACCTAATTGATAGAAAAGAAATTATTTATCCTTCCTCACAATGAGGGTGGAATTTGATCTTGCTCACAAAATTGGCTGAATATTTCTGATTCAGAAATGAAATGAATTTTTGCAGGTGAGCAAAAAATGTGTATTAAGCGCATTTCAAGAGTCAGTGACATTCTGGATTAACATAAAAAGCGTTTAATTACACAGTATTAGGTATGGTTATCGAGTTCAGAATGTTAACCAATCGACGAGCAATTTATTAATGCAGTGGTTAAACGATGGTCTATTGCTGAAAAAGTAAGCAATGAAATTCATATTCCTATCAACACAAAAAAAGTGTAAAATTCCCTCCGAAATTTAGAGAATAAGAGCGCAAAAAGAACAGAGAAATTGGTCTTTTTAGGTTGTGAATTCAAAAAACACCTTACGCCTCATGGCGCATAGTATTCTCAATAAAACTAGTCATCAAAATATTGCCTTTTCCGGTCATTGGGAACCATAACCTAAGGGCGGTAGCGTGTCGGAAATACGGTGAAAGAGCAGGAACGAGTAAAAGCAGGTCGGGTTTCGAGGGAGAAGCAAGGCTAGGAAGAGCGGGACGAGTAAGAGCGATGACTCTTGGCTCGATGATATATTCCCACGGTAGCTGAAACGGTTAATTCTTCATAACGCCTCCTTTCTGATCACATTGACTTTTTCCCGAACCTTTATCTTTGACTCGCATCTTGACCCTTAATATTTAAATCTCGAAACGCATCTATCGATACCCAACATCAATATAACCACGGACTGGCTATGGTAGATGGAATGAGGGCTTAGGCTCTTTTTTTCCTCGCTACTCGCTACTCGTCCCTACTAACTAAGTCTTACTATGCATTTCACTAAGAAGCTTATCATCACCGCAGTGGCGACAGCCATGCTTGCGGGATGTACGGTGCCGGGTTCACACTTGAGTACCAATAATAAAAACGTCATTGTTACCAATGATGCCGCGGCAGAAACGAATCAGCAGTCTGACATTACCGATCAAATTAATATTTATCCGTTAACCGCCAGCCGGGTGAATCAATTTAAAGCGCCTAAAGTCTTTTCTCAAACCAATATTGCGCTAGATGCTGAAATTGCTCGTTATCAATACCGCATTGGTCCAGGTGATATTTTGAATATTACGATTTGGGATCACCCAGAGTTGACCATTCCGGCCGGTTCATACCGTAGCTCAACCGAAGCGGGTAACTGGGTACATGCCGATGGCACTATTTTCTATCCGTACATTGGTTCGGTGAAAGTAGAAGGTAAGACTGTTACCCAAGTACGCAATGTAATTGCCAAGCGATTAGCAGAATTCATTGAAAGCCCACAGGTAGATGTGAACGTCGCGTCATTTCGTTCACAGAAAACCTATATTACCGGTGAGGTAAAAACCGCCGGCCAGCAAGCCATCACCAACGTACCGTTAACCTTGTTGGATGCAATCAACAAAGCGGGCGGTTTAGCGGAAGATGCTGACTGGCGCAATGTCACATTAACGCGTAATGGCACTGAAGAAACACTGTCACTGTATGCACTCATGCAACGCGGAGATTTAACCCAAAACCGCTTACTGCGACCGGGTGATATCGTTCACGTACCACGCAACGACGCGTTGAAAGTGTTCGTGATGGGTGAAGTGAACGATCCCAAACTGCTGACTATCGATCGCGCAGGAATGAGCCTGACTGAAGCACTCAGCAACGTGGGTGGTATTAACCAACTCTCTGCTGATGCAACTGGCGTGTTCGTCATTCGCAGTAACATGAATCAGGCTGCAAGCGTGAGTGGTAGCCAAACCAGCGCTCAGACTAATAGCAATGAAGATAGTGCGAAAGCAATGGCCAATGTTTACCAACTAAACATCCAAGACGCCTCCGCGCTGGTAATCGGCACCGAATTTGAACTGCAACCGTACGACATCGTCTACGTCACCGCCGCCCCAATCGTGCGTTGGAACCGCGTCATTGCCCAGTTACTGCCAACAATTACTGGTTTTAATGAATTAACCGAAGGCGTATTGCGAGTAAGGAATTGGTAAAATGCGAAGGCGTTAAGGGTCGAGGGACGAGATCCTAGGAAAAGCAGGAAGAGCTAGGAAGGGCGGGACTAGGTTTTAGGCGTTCAGGAAGAGCGAGGCATTCATTTGCGATATAAAGAGTTGGATATTTGGAAACGAAGTTATCAGGTGGCTAACCAAGTGTATTCTGCAATGAAAACATGTCGTGATTTTGGTTTTAAAGACCAAATATGCCGCTCTGCAGTTTCTGTTCCCTCAAATATCGCAGAAGGTTCTGAGCGTGGTAGTAGTAAAGATAATATTCGTTTTCTTTACTATGCAAAAGGTTCATGTGCAGAGCTTTCGACTCAGTTGCTGCTAGCCGGTGACTTCGGTTATCTACCACAACAATACGCATTTACACTAGAACAAGAAGTTGCAGATATCAGTAGAATGATTGCTGGCTATATAAATTATTTATTAAGAAACAATATTCAAGATGCCGCTGCCGAATATAGGCTAGGCAATGAAGATGACTGAGAAAGATGTGAGAGGTTTTGCTTTCACTCCTCTCTAGTTCTCGTCCTCGTTTTACACATAGTGATGATTGATATAGGGTGTGTGGTTTTTGCTTTAACTTGCCCCTAAGACTCATCTCTCGTTTTACATATAGTGATGATGATTAATATAGGGAGTTGGCTTTTGCTTTAACTTGTCCCTAAGACTCATCTCTCGCTTTACACATAGTGACGATGATTGATATAGGGTATGTGGCATTTGTTTTGCTCGCCCCTAAGACTCATCTCTCGCTTTACACATAGTTACGATGATTGATATAGGATGTGTGGCTTTTGCTTTAACTCGTCCCTTAAGACTCGTCCCTCGTTCCTTTTTTTGGAAGAAATAATGAGCGTTTCTCAAAACACACAAGTTAGGCAAGACTCAGATGAGATCGATCTGGGGAAGCTGTTTGGTATCTTAATTGATAGCCGTTGGAATATTATCGCGATCACCTTTGTTTTTGCCATTATCGGTATTGCTTACGCGCTTTTGGCTACCCCTATTTATAAAGCCGATGCCTTAATTCAGGTAGAAACCAAAAGCTCTGGCATGCCAGCATTGGGTGATATGGGTGAATTGTTTGCCAGTGAGTCATCTGCCACCACAGAAATTGAGATCATTAAATCGCGGATGATTTTGGGTGAAACGGTTGATCAGCTCAACCTGACCACCGTGGTTTCGCAAAATACCTTGCCGATTATTGGTAAAGGGTTGGCCCGTTTACAAGGTGAAACGGCAAGCCTGGATATTTCACGGTTTGATGTGCCTGAGTATATGTTACCCCCCGTCTTTACCTTGACGGTGGTCGACGCCGATACCGGTAGCTATACCCTCACCGATGCCAATGATCGTCCAGTCCTTGATGGTAAAGTGGGTGAGTTAGCACAAAAAGGGGAGTTGGAACTGTTTGTCACTCAGTGGCAGGCGCAAACTGGCGACAGTTTTACCGTTGCCAAGCGTTCACGCCTTGATGCGATCCAATGGTTACAACAAAACCTGGCTGTGAGTGAGCGGGGCAAACAAACCGGTATTTTGCAGTTAAGTTTTACTGGCGAAAACCGCGCTGAAATTGAAGCGATCCTCAATAGCATTAGTCAGGATTATTTCTTGCAGAATGTCGCGCGCAATTCGGCGGAAGCTGAAAACAGTCTGCAATTTTTACGCTCTCATTTGCCAGAAATTAAAGCTCAATTGACCGTTGCTGAAGATCTGCTCAATAAATTCCGCCAAGAAAACGAGTCGATTGATTTAGGGTTAGAAGCGAAATCGACCCTTGATGTGATGGTGAAGTTGGAAGCGCAGCTTAATGAGCTGACTTTTAAAGAGAGTGAAATATCACAGCGTTTTACCAAAGAGCACCCAGCTTATATTGCGTTATTGGATAAGCGTCAAACCTTGCTGGGTGAACGTGAACGTTTTAATAAGCAAGTGCAAAAATTGCCAAAAACCCAACGCGAAGTGTTGCGTTTAACCCGAGATGTTGAAGTTAACCAGCAAATTTACGTGCAATTGCTTAATAAAGTGCAAGAGCTGAATATCGTTAAAGCCAGCACCGTCGGGAATGTGCGTATTTTAGATGTTGCACAATCCTATACCCATGCGGTGAAACCTAAAAAGTCACTGATTGTGGTATTGGCTACCCTGCTTGGGGGAATGTTGGCTGTCGCGATTGCATTACTGCGTGCCGCGTTCCACCGTGGGGTTGAAAACCCCGATGAGATCGAAGCAATTGGTTTGCCCGTGTATGCCAGTGTGCCGATGTCTGACTGGCAGATAGAGCTAGAGAAAAAGCAACAAGGTAAACAAAAGCACAAGAAACAGCTAACCGTAGAAGAAACCTTACTTGCGGTATCTAACCCTGCTGATCTGTCGATTGAAGCATTGCGTAGCCTGCGTACCAGTTTGCACTTTGCGATGATGGAAGCGAAAAATAATATTATTATGATTTCAGGCCCAAGTCCTGGCATTGGTAAATCATTTGTTTCGGCCAATATGGCGGCGGTTATCGCCAAATCGGGTCAAACCGTATTGGTGATTGATGCCGATATGCGAAAAGGCCGAATGGAAAAGCAGATGGCGGTGGATCCTAAACCAGGCCTATCGAGCTATTTGAGTGGTCAAACGAGCATTGAAACCTTAATTAAAAAACCGGGTGTTGAAGGGCTTGATTTCATCAGCCGAGGTGAAGTGCCACCTAACCCGTCTGAGCTATTAATGCATCCGCGCTTTAAACAATTAATGGATTGGGCTTCAGAAAACTACGACATTGTCATAGTCGACACACCGCCAATTCTTGCGGTTACGGATCCGGCCATTGTTGGTGCCCATGCCGGTACATCATTACTAGTGGGCCGCTTTGGGCAGAACACAACGAAAGAAATTGAAGTCACCAAACAGCGCTTTGAACAAAATGGCATCGAGATAAAAGGCTTTATCTTGAATGCCGTAGTAAGAAAAGCGAGCGGGTATTACGGTGGTAACTATGGTTATTACAACTATAGTTACGAATCGAAATAAAAATATTGAGCAAAAGCAATGATAAAAGGCGCTGAATACAGCGCCTTAAATTGTTGTAATTATAGGTTCGATAATTTTTGCAACCTATTGGGGGCCTTCCTCGAAACTAAGCAAAACCCACGGTTTACAAGGTGTAGCCTGCAACGGGCTGTCTCAAAATGAATGAAAATTGTCTCAGTACCGAGCAATTGACTGAGGCTAGAAATGAATTTAATTGAAATTTAGTTGAAGCTAGGAAAATCAAATGAGCAATATTCTGCCGCTAATTGGTCGTACTAATGCACTTTTTACGCAAGATGTTTCGCACCATGAATTCGATTTAACACGCATTGTTTCTGGATCTCGCTTCCTTGTTTTAGGCGGTGCAGGTTCAATTGGTCAAGCGGTAACTAAAGAAATTTTTAAGCGCAACCCGGAAAAACTGCATGTTGTTGATATCAGTGAAAACAATATGGTTGAATTGGTACGCGATATTCGTAGTTCGTATGGTTATATTGATGGTGACTTTCAAACATTTGCTCTGGACATTGGTTCGATTGAATATGATGCGTTTATTAAGGCCGATGGCCAGTACGATTATGTGTTGAACCTTTCAGCATTAAAGCATGTGCGTAGCGAGAAAGACCCTTATACATTAATGCGGATGATTGATGTCAACGTATTTAATACGGATAAAACCATCCAACAGTCTCTAGATGCTGGTGTGAAAAAGTATTTCTGTGTTTCGACCGATAAGGCTGCGAATCCAGTGAATATGATGGGGGCTTCTAAGCGTATTATGGAAATGTTCCTGATGCGTAAAAGTGAACAGATTACGATTTCAACGGCACGCTTTGCTAATGTCGCTTTTTCTGATGGTTCACTACTGCATGGTTTTAACCAGCGTATTCAAAAGAATCAACCTATTGTCGCCCCGAATGATATCAAGCGTTATTTTGTGACGCCGCAAGAGTCTGGCGAACTGTGCCTGATGTCTTGCATTTTTGGTGAAAATCGCGACATCTTCTTCCCTAAATTGAGTGAAGCGCTTCACCTTATCTCATTTGCCGATATTGCAGTTAAATATCTTGAGCAGCGTGGTTTTGAACCTTACTTGTGTGACAGTGAAGATGAAGCGCGTGAACTGGCGAAAACACTTCCTGCGCAAGGTAAGTGGCCTTGCTTATTCACGTCGAGCGATACGACCGGAGAAAAAGATTTCGAAGAATTCTTTACCGACAAAGAAACGCTTGATATGGCACGTTTTGAAAACTTAGGCATCATTAAGAATGATCCGCTTTATCAACAAGAACTACTCGAGCTGTTTGAGCAGCGGATCGGTGAAATGAAAGACAAGCGTGAATGGAGCAAAGAGGAAATCGTGGCGCTGTTCTTTAAAATGTTGCCGGATTTTGGTCATAAAGAAACCGGTAAATATCTAGATAGCAAAATGTAACTCGCTGCTGATTAACAGGAATTGTCATGAGCCAAGAAATTGTCGAGTTTATCCGTGATATCTATAAAACGGATCAATTTATTCCATTGCATGCTCCAACATTTAATGGGCATGAGATGGCGTATGTGGCTGAAACCATTCAGAGCACATTTGTCTCGAGTGTCGGGAAGTTTGTCGATGACTTCGAACGAAAAATTGAAACGTATACTCAAAGTCCTAGAGCGGTTGCGACCGTCAATGGGACGGCGGCTCTGCATGCTGCACTATATATGGCCGGAGTGGAACGAGGTGATCTTGTTATTACTCAGGCGCTAACATTTGTCGCAACATGTAATGCATTATATCACATGGGAGCCGAGCCGATTTTTGTCGATGTATCCAACGTTAGCCTAGGGTTGTGTCCGAAAGCAGTAGAAGCCTATCTGGAACAGCATGCCGTGCTGGTTGAGGGGCGAGGCTGTATCCATAAGCAAACGGGTCAGCGTATTCGTGCTGTGGTACCGATGCATACTTTTGGTCATCCGGTTGAGTTAGACGAACTGGTTGAGGTGTGTAGCAAGTGGCAGCTGACGTTGGTCGAAGATGCGGCAGAAAGCTTAGGTTCATTTTACAAGGGTAAGCACACGGGTACCGTGGGTGAGTTTGGTGCACTCAGCTTTAATGGCAATAAGATCATTACCACTGGTGGTGGCGGTATCGTCTTGTGCCGAGATGCAGACGCTGGCGCACAGACTAAACATGTGACGACAACGGCTAAGGTTCCTCATCCCTATGAGTTTTATCATGATGAGCCGGGATTTAACTATCGGATGCCTAATCTTAATGCGGCGCTTGGTTGTGCGCAGATGGAAGTTTTACCGACTTTCCTCGTACAGAAACGGCAGTTAGCCCAGCATTATCAGGACTTTTTCGCGGGTACTGATTTCCAGTTTGTCCTGGAACCTGATTATGCGCAGTCGAATTATTGGCTCAATGCGGTAATTTGTCCTGATGTCGATATGCGTGATGAGTTACTAAAAGTGACCAATGAAAACGGGGTGATGACGCGTCCGATTTGGAAATTGATGCACCGTCTACCGATGTTTAAAAATGTAATGCGTGGTGATTTGAGCCAATCTGAATTTATTGAAACACATTTAGTAAATTTGCCTAGTACACCAGTGTTGCGGAGTCTTAAGTGATTGATCTGATCCTAGTGGGTGGTGGTGGACACTGTGCTGCTTGTATTGATGTCATTGAGTTGCAAGGTCGTTATCGGATTCATGGTATTCTGGATAGTCAAGAAAAGGTTGGTGATAGACTTGCTGGTTACCCGTTTGTTGGCACTGATAATGAGATGGAAGCTTATGTTAAACAGGGATGCCATTTTTTGATCACTGTCGGTCAGATAAAAAGAAGCCGTATCCGTGAACAACTCTATCATCGGTTAAAAGCACTCAAAGCGCCTCTTGCAACGGTTATATCACCACGCGCTCACATCTCACGAACAGCACAAGTAGCTGAAGGGGGGATTATAATGCATGATGCATTGGTAAATGCGGGAGCGCAGGTTGAAGAAAACAGTATTATTAACAGTAAAGCCTTAATTGAGCATGATGTATTTATCGGAGCGCACTGCCATATTTCTACAGGGGCTGTAGTTAATGGAGGGGCTAGGGTGGCTGCAGGATCGTTTGTTGGCAGTAATGCTGTTATCGTTCAAGGTATTACGACCACAACGCGGTCCTTCATAAAGGCGGGTACCTGCTATAAAGGGAAGGTGGCACAATCCTGTAGCGATCGGATTAAAGCGTCAGTGCTGACCACGATATTTCCTATTGATGTTAATTATGTGCATGATTACTTCGCTTCTTTAGTAAGACAGACGGAACAATTTTTTGATGTGATTCTTGTTAATGATGGCTTTGGTGACTTAAGTTCGTTTAAGGCTCAGTATGCTGAGTTGAATATCATTGAGTTGAGCTCTGCTGGTAACATTGCGAAAAATCGTCAACAGATGTGTCAATATGCGCTTGATAATCAATACGAAGTTGCTATTTTTGCTGATATCGATGACTATTTTTCAGAAAATCGTATTTCAACGGCGCTAAGTTTATTGTCTGATTATGATATCGTCGTGAACGATCTAACTTCATTTAATGACAATCAGGTACTCAAAGAGCAAATTTTATCTCAGCGTGTGGTCGATGGTGAGGAAATCAGTCTCGATTTTATTCGAGATAAGAACATTTTTGGTCTATCTAATACAGCAATGCGCCTGTCTGGCATTTGTCGTGATGATCTGTACTTTCCTCGCGATCTTGTGGCCGTGGATTGGTATCTATTCTCTAAGCTTCTATGTCAATCAAAGCGTGCCGTTTTTACTAATCAATCCTTAACTTACTATCGTCAACATCAAATCAATACGGTTGGTATTGGTCAAGTGACTCCTCAGAGTCTACAACAGTCATTAACCGTACGAGAAATACACTTTAAGCATATGCTAGCTGTCAGTGATGATTACCAAGTTTATCTGGATGCGAATAATCAACTGAAGGCTCAACTGAATCATGCATCTGAGCTCGATGCAATATTAAATATTAATCAAACATATAACGACTCACTGCTTTGGTGGGAAGTCCTATCGGAATAGGCTGCGAATATGAAGATAACAGAAAAGAAAGAAGTTTTTAATTTTGGCAAACCGTATATTATTGCGGAGCTAGGCTCTAACCACAATGGTGATATGGAGTTAGCAAAAAAGCTGATCATCGAAGCAAAAGAAGCAGGCGCTGATTGCGTTAAGTTCCAAAGTTGGTCTAAAGATACGATCTTTGCCAAGAAAAAATATGAAGATAATTACTTTATTGCTGATGACTATCGAGATCGTAATGACTTTACTTTAGAAGAGGTTGTTGAAGCATATTCGATATCTGAGTCTGAATTATTAGAAATGAAGTCATTCGCCGATAAAGTTGGGATTAACTGTACGTCTACACCATTTAGCAAGAAGGAAGCAGACTTTCTCGTAGATGCACTTGATACACCATTTATAAAAGTTGCGTCTATGGACCTCAACAATTTGCCATTTTTGGATTATTTGGCAAGAAAAGGCAAGCCGATGGTGATATCAACAGGCCTGAGTGAAATGTATGAGATCGATAAAGCGGTTAAATGTATTGAAGCAGCGGGAAATATGAACATAGCGATCCTACACTGCGTTTCAACTTACCCTCCTGTAGATACAGATGTTAATCTAAACAATATGAAAACTCTCATGAGCACATATCCAGAATATTGTGTAGGATTTTCAGATCATACGATTGGTACTGAAATACCTCTTGCCTCAGCTGCAATGGGCGCATGTATTATTGAGAAGCACTTCACGCTTGATAAAAATATGGAAGGTTGGGATCATAAAGTTTCAGCTAATAAAGAAGAACTTACTGCGATTGTTCAAGGTGTCAAGCGTATCAATGATGCATTAGGGAGTTTGCGTATTTCTGCTCCAGAAACCGATGAGAAAAAAGCTGAATTCCGACGCAGTATTGTTTTGAGTCGAGCAATGAGTAAAGGTGATGTCATTACTTGCGAAGATGTTGATTATAAGCGTCCAGGTAGTGGTATTCCCCCTGAGTTAACTGATTTCATAGTGGGTATGACAGTTAATAAAGACCTTGAATATGATCACATTCTAACTAAGGATGATCTTATTTAATGATTGCAATTATACCAGCACGAGGTGGATCAAAGGGATTACCTGGTAAAAATATTAAATTAATTAATGGAAAGCCGCTAATTGCCTATACGATAGAAGCTGCTCTCCAGTCAAAATATATTACTGATGTAATTGTATCTACTGACGATAATGAAATTTATAAAACAGCATTAAAATTTGGTGTGAAAGATACCTTTTTGCGACCAAAGGAATTAGCACAAGATGATTCTTTCGCAATCGACAATTATAATTATACAATAGATAGACTTAGAAATGAGTTTGGTATGTCAATTGATGCATTTATTGTATTACAACCAACATCGCCTCTGAGAAATGTATCTGATATTGATAATGCAATTGAATTGTTTTTTGAAAAAAATGCTGATTCTGTAATTAGTTATACTGAAGAACAGCACCCTGTTGTATGGCATAAATATATTAATAATATTGGAAAGTTAGAAAATATATTTAACGATGATTTTTTGAAAAATAGACAAGAAATAAGAACGTCATATTATCCTAATGGTGCAATTTATTTGTTCAAATCAGATTTAATCAAAAGTGGTCGATATTATTCTAATAACACATACCCATTTTTAATGCCAAGAAGTAGATCTGTTGACATAGATACGATAGAAGATTTTGAATATGCAAGATTTTTAATGAAGGGAAGAAATGAATTACACCTTTTTACTGAATAAAGACAGCACCTTACGACAAGCTATTAAAGCTCTAGATGATGGAGGTATAGGTTTTCTAGCTTTTATTGATATAGATAACAAGTTAAAAGGAATATTAACGGATGGTGACATACGGCGTGCGATCCTTAACAAAGAAGATGATTTATTTGATATAATAAATAAAAAACCTGTAACTATGTCGATCGATTCAGAGAGGCCGGATATAATAGCAAAGCTTAAAAGCCTTCATCGACGTCATATGCCTCTAGTTGATAATGATAATACACTAATTTCTGTGTTTTCATTAGATGATATTGAATTTGTTTCAAAAGAAAATACTGTAGTTATTATGGCTGGAGGTTTGGGTAGTCGGCTTGGAGATTTAACAAAAAAAATTCCTAAACCAATGTTACCTATTAGTGGTAAGCCAATGCTGCAACATCTATTAGAATCATTTAGAGATCAAGGTTTTTTTAAATTCATAATTTGTGTTAATTACAAGAAAGATATTATAATTGACCATTTTGGGAATGGGGATTCATTCTCTGTTAGTATAGAATATATTGATGAAAATATAAGAATGGGAACTGCTGGTGCTCTTAGTTTGATTAAAAGTATAAAGGATAAATCTTTTTTTGTCATTAATGCTGATGTTTTAACTAATATGGATTTTACTCTTTTTTTAGAATATCATGAGAAAGAAAAAGCTTTTGCATCTATGGCTGTTAGAGCTTATGAACATGAGATTCCTTTTGGTGTAGTAGAGTCAAATATAGATAATTGTATTAGAGGAATTACTGAAAAACCATCTGTGAAATTTAATGTAAATGCAGGCGTTTATATACTAGATCCGCGTTGTTTGGATCTTGTTCCCAAAAATGAATTTTATGATATGCCAACATTTTTCACAGATCTAGTAAATGATAATTTCAAGTGTAAAATTTATCATATTAATGACTATTGGATTGATATAGGTCGAAAAGAAGAACTTATCCGGGCTGAGCAAGATTTTCAAATTTTATGACGTCAATAAGGAAAATATCACAAGGATGTTTAGTGTAGAAAATCATAAATAGTTTTTTATCATATGGTTATTTTTTATTGTGCAATATTTTCTGATTAAATCTTTTTAAATCATTAATTTTCATATTGTACTTCAGTATGTTGTTAAGTGTTAAGTAATTAATTGTGGGAGATAATTATACTACGTCTATTGCTTAAAGGTTCTGAGTTTAAAATCTAGCGTTCTCATTATCATCAAACAAATAATGTGAATTAAGTTGTTTTGATGTATAGCTATATAGTCTGATTAAAGTTAGTATTTAAATCATTATTTTACTTAATATAATAGATATTATATGACTACAAATTGTAGTCGTTGCTATCATGTAAAATCACCGCTATTCTCTAATGGGTTAGTTGGTGATGAGATAACAAAGTATTTTAAATTTCTTTTAAGTGTGAAAATTATTTTGACTCGATCAGAGAACATTGAATATTTGGAGTTGATTATTTGTTTCTATTGAATTTGAATTTTCTATTAATATACAATGTGACAAATATAGTCGCCCCGATAATACTGGTTCCAATACTTGTTTCCATGTTAGGTATGGAGAAATATGGTTCGTTAATATTTTTACAAACAATTATTTCTTATGTTTTACTATTGGTTACGTTTGGGTTTAACATATCGGCTGTTAGATGTTATAGTCAAATAAAAGAAAACGATAGAAAAAGGGAATATTATTCATCCGTGTTAATTGCGAGATGTGTTTTATACACTATTTCAATGTCTGTAGCAATTTTTATAACGTATGCATTAATGGGATTAGATAATGCAATTGTATTGTTTTTGCTATCTTATGTCTGTATACAAGAAATTTTCCTACCATTGTGGCTATATCAAGTTGAAGATAATGTAAAAATTGCCGCATACACGAATCTTATAGCTAAAATATCTATAATTATTCTTTCGGTGATCTTATTAAGAGATGATAATGCTTACTTTATTTATCCATTAATATCTTTTATTGTTACATTACTGAGTGTGTTTTATATTCAAGTTAACTTGAAACAGAGTGGAGTATATTTTACCAAAATCAGTTTTAATTCTATTAAAGAGTGCCTTGTTGAATCATGGCCTTTATTTTTAGCTAACTGTACACAGCTATATACGAGATTAAACAAAATTGTCCTTGGTGTTTTTGCTGGTTCTAATGCTGTAGCTATTTTTGACATTGGTGAAAAAATATTTTTATTAATGAAATTCCCATTTGGTATTATTTCTCAAGCTCTATTTCCACGGTTATCAAAGTCTTATGATAGTAAAATATTAACAAAAATAACCATTATTTTATTTTTGGTTGCTTTTGTTTTTTGTGTTGTAGCTATGATATTTGGAGGTTATCTTGTACATTTTATATCAGGTGGCGAAAGTACTGAATCAGTATATGTAATAAAAATTCTTAGCATATCGCTCTTTGCAATTGTCATAAATAATTGTTTTGGCGTTCAATATATAATAGTAAAAGGTAAAATAACTATTTATCGGAATGTTATTTTTGCTGGGGGTATGTTTTATGTCTTTGCTTTATTGTATTTAGTTTCGTTAAATAACATATCACCAATATCAGTTTCTTTGTTAATTGTCGCTGCTGAATTTTTTACAGCAGTGATTTTTACAATTTATATATTTAAAAGATGGAAATGTAAGTATGAAGCTTGATATTGTTTTTGGGGGATGGCTAACAGCTCATAATGGTGCTAGTAGTGTGATGAGGTGTTTAGATGATTCAAAAGAATCGTTTAACAATGAAAATATAGACTTAAATCTTTATAGCTTGGATTGCTGGGAACCTAGAAATTTTCAGCAAAGTAACGAGACTAAACGCAAGTCAATAGTTAAAAGTCTTATAGAAAACCTATCAATAAAATCATCAATATTTAGTTTTTTGTTGATATATTTACTAAATATTCGCCATTCAAAGCGGATAGTTAAATATTATAAGAGTACTGCGTCATCTCCTGATACTATATTGTTTCATGATATATATACATGCTATTATTTTTTAAAGGTTAACAAAGGTTTTATTGATAGGAAAAATATAATTGTTGTACTACATACAAATGGTGAAACATTTAGTATGTTATATCGTTACTATCCTAGAATAAAAAATTCAATTTTCAATGTTTATCTAAAGCATATTGAAAATTATGTGATTAATAACGTTGGTAAAATAGGATTTGTTTCAAAATCATCAAGAGACCTTTTTCTATCAAATCATGATAATGTTAAAAAGGATAACCTGTTTTATATCTACAATGGTATTGAAGATAACTATAATAAGGTCTGTGATCATATTGGGATTGATAAAATCAAGCTTGTTTTTGTCGGTACAATTAATGAAAGAAAAGGTCAGAGATTACTTATTGATGCAATTAATGACATGCCGAGTTGTTTACGAAAATTGTTCGACGTGACATTTGTAGGGGATGGGCCGCTTAAAAATTCAGAAGAAGAAAGAGTTAAAAAATACGGACTTGATAATATTAAATTTATAGGCGCAACTAATAATGTCCATTCATATTTGATTAAATCAGACGTTTTAGTCCTTTCAAGTTATGATGAAGGATTACCAATAGCAATAATAGAAGCTATGCGTGCTGGTTTACCTATAATTAGTACTAATGTTGGTGGTATTCCTGAAATGATTGATAATGAAATAAATGGATATTTAATCGAACCTTGTGAAAATGAATTAAAACAGGCTTTGATGTCCTATGCAAAGTTATCACGTGAAGCGAAGAAAAAAATGTCAAATGAATCACGTAAGACTTTTATGCATAAATTTTCTATTGAAAAAATGATTAATGGCTATAAGGATATAGTTAGGGGTAGTAATGAAAAAAGTTAAATATCTTGTTCTTGGTGGTGGCGTTACAGGTCTAGCTTTTGCTAATTTTATAGATAGTGATGATTATCTTGTTATTGAAAAAGAAAATAAATTTGGTGGTTATTGTAAAACAATAAAGAAAAATGGCTTTGTATGGGACTATGCGGGTCATTTTTTCCATTTTGCCAATGAAGAGATTAAGTCTTTTTTTGCAAATAAGATAGATAGTAGTGAAATTATACAGAGAGAAAAAATAACAAATATATATATAGAAAATAATCATATTGACTTTCCTTTTCAGAAGAATATACATCAGTTGGAAAAGGATAGCTTTATATATTGTTTATATCATTTATTCAATAGAATTGAAAAAAAGAAATATGTTTCATTTGAAGATATGTTGTATGGTAAATTTGGTAAAGGGATTACTGAATTGTTCCTCAAGCCATATAATGAAAAACTATATGCATGTTCTTTAGATACTTTAGATGTTGATGCTATGGGGCGATTTTTCCCATATGCTGACATTAAAGAAATCATAAATAATATGATTGTATCTCAAAACGATTCATACAATTCAAAATTTTTATACCCTCGTGGAGGTGCAGAAACGTTTGTAAATGCATTGTTGAGTGATCTTGATGAACGTAAGTTATGGAATGATTGTTCTGTAGTTTCTATTGATGTTGAAAATAAAATTGTATCTACTCATAATGGGAAAGTTGAATATCAATATTTAATTAATACGATACCTCTCAATCAATTTGTAGAGTTGGTAAATATTGATACTAATGGGAAAGAATCATTATCTTGCAACAAAGTTCTAGTATTAAATATTGGTTTTGATGGAAATAGTCCGGTTAATTCTCACTGGACATACTTTCCGGAAGATGAATATGTATTTTATAGAGTCGGCTTTTATAACAATATTCTCGATAATGAAAAGCGGATGAGTCTTTATGTTGAAATTGGACTAAAAGAAGATGAAAATGTAGATTTATCTTTTTACTTAGATCGTACATTAGAAGATCTTAAAAAGGCAGGAATAATAATAAACCATAATGTAGTTGCTTATGAGTTTCTTGTTTTGAATCCTGCTTATGTTCATGTTTCAAAAAACTCAGAAAGTTTCAAGGCTCTATTTAAAGAGAAACTTGTAAAAAGTGACATCTACACATTAGGACGATATGGTGATTGGAAATATTGTTCTATTGAAGATAATATTTCTGAATCTTTAAGTTTGAGTAAAGAGTTAAATGGTTACAAATGATGGAATTGATTTCAATAATAATGCCGGCTTTTAATGCGCAAAAATATATTTCCGACACGATTGAAAGTGTTATATCTCAAACGTATGATAATTGGGAGTTAATTATCGTAGATGATTGTTCCAGAGATAATACTAAAGATATTATTGAAAATTTTTGTTCCATTGATAATAGAATTCATTACTATATCAACGATAAAAACTCGGGTTCTGCATTTTCGAGAAATAAAGCCTTGGAGAAAGCGAAAGGGCGTTTCATTGCTTTTTTAGATGCAGATGATTTATGGGATAATGATTTTTTGAAATCCCAATTGTCTTTTCTAAATAAGTCTAATAGCCCTCTAGTTTTTTCATCATACCGTAGGATTGATGAATCCGGAAATAAAATATTAAAAGATTTTATAGTTCCAGGCATTGTTTGTTATGACGATTTGTTAAAAACCTGTTCTATATCTTGTTTAACTGCAGTTTATGATTGTGATAAGATTGGGAAACATTATTTTGACTCTTCACTTGGTAGTCTTCGTGATGATTATGCAATGTGGTTATCTATTCTAAAGAGCGGGATTGTTGCAACAGGAAATAGTAATGTTCTCGCCAGTTATAGAGTTTTTAGTCAGTCTACGACATCCAAAAAATATAAAATGATACCAAGACAATATGGTATTTATAGAAACGTGGAAAAGTTTGGACTTATGAAATCGTTATATTATACGTTTCATTGGTCAGTAAACGGACTTATTAAATATAAGAGATAAATATTTTTGAGTTGGCATTGCTGCTTATGTCAACTCTACTTATTTTGGAGTTACAGTTGAAACGTTTTATAATTATGTTATCAATGCGCAATAAGTTGTTTTCTTTTTCTTTAAATCATGTTGTTGGTTTTTTTTCAAAAAGCAAATATGAATATGAAGTGGATAGAAGGAAAAAAATTGAAATATTTAATTACAAAGAGTTAGTGAAGCCACTTCCATTCTATTATAGAGATTATATATTTGATAATAGTTTGTATGGGATAGATTTTGTTTTAAAAAGGTATTGTGGTGTTGATCAAAATATAAAGTTAAATGGATATATCGAACATGGGCTTTTTCTTGGAGACTTAGTGAAACAAGAACAATTATTTTGTTTTGTAAATAAAATAATAACTTTTTCATCAAATAGAACTCATCACTTAATTAATGGCGGCGTTAAGAAAAAGATAGTAGCTATTGGGTCTTATATTAATTATGCACAGTCTTTATTAGACAAAAAGCAGTTATCGATACTAAAAGATAGTTTAGGTAGGACACTGTTAGTTTTTCCAGTCCATTCTGGAAATTCAGTTAATTTAGAGTATAACTACAACGAAATGATATCAAGAATTGAAAAGGTTCGAATGGATGAAGGTGGGTTTGACAATGTGCTAATCTGTTTGTACTGGCTTGATTGTTATAAAGATGACATTTGTAACGCATACTTAAACAAAGGTTATAAAATTGTTACTGCTGGCCATAGGTTAGATAAGTATTTTTTAGATCGATTAAAATCAATCATTGAACTTTCAGACGCAACGTATTCTAACAAAGTTGGAACTCATGTAGGTTATTGTATATCAATGAATAAACCACATTTGGTGGATGAGCAGAAGATCAAAATAACATCTGGAAATAAAAAACATTTAAAAGCTTTTAATTCTGTTAGAAGCGATAAAAATGAACATAGCCAGAATGTAGAAATTGATGAAATTTCTGATTTCTGTTCTAGTATGGACTTAGATAGAAATAAAGATGCCCTTAAGTTATTTTGGGGTGATAATACTCTAACAAGAGTCGAACTTCATCGAGCATTATTTAGTAAATAAAATGACAAATCAAAAATTACTTAGTTTAAATTTATTTGCTTTTTTTATGTCTGCTACAATATTCTATATTGATGTGGATGGGAATTATCTTCAATTTTTTTTGATTGTTTTAATTATTCAATATGTAATAGTTATATCAGCTTCTTTGATTAAATACAATGTTTATAATTCTAGTAATTTATTTTTATACTCATTTTGTCTTTTTTTGCTTCCAATTCCATTTTTGGGTATTTTTGACAAAACAATAGTTATTAACCTTACAAAATATGCAAACTATAATGCTGATATAAAAGATATAATGAGTGTGATTTTTTCTATAAGTTTATTTATCTTTGCGTATGGATTGTCTGTAATTATTAGGAAGGGGGGGGCATGTAAAAAAAATGTAGAGTTATCAAAAAGAAGTGATAAAGCCTTCTATTTGCAAAAAATAGCGTTAATAATTATATTGTCGCTATCACCTTTTACAATTCTTAAGTTATATAATGATTTTTTAATAGTGAAAACACATGGTTATCTTTATCTTTATTCTGATTACCAAAAGTCATCATTTATACTGAGGTTTTCTTGGTATATTACAAAAGTTTTATTCCCTTTTTTATTAATCACTTATCTTTCTAAGAGGCAATTTTTCATTGTCTTTGTTTTTTTTGTTGTACTTAATGTCTTTGACTTTATGAAAGGTTCAAGAGGTTTGATATTACAGCCTTTATTTTTCTTTTTGTGGTATTATTATATTTTCATATCTCAAAAGAAACCAAAAGTAAATAATGCTTTACTTGTTGGACTTTCGGTTTTTATATTGTCATCTATAGTACTTGCTCTCCGAGGTGATTACTCAAGTATTTCATTCGATGAAATACCAGTAATGTTAGGTCTTTTCTTTACATCTCAAGGCGTGTCATTTTATGTTAATGTCTATTTTATGGAGTTAAAGGATGTTTTAATTAATCCGTCTAATTTTTATATTTTATCACCCATTTATGACTTTTTCCTTTCTTTTGTTACAGACGTCGGTCGTAATGTTGAATATGTTTCGAGTACTTTAAGTCTTGATCATAAATTAACTTATTCCTTAGCTCCTGGCTATTATGTAAATGGTAATGGCCTAGGAAGTAGTATTATTTCTGAAACATATGCTCTTGGTGGGTTAATTACTGTTTTCATTTCAGGTTTTTTTTTACACTATATTGTTCATAAGATTGAAGAGTACGTAAGGTCAGGTTCTATAATTCCAATTCTTTTTTCATGGTTCTGGATTCAGGCATTAATATGGTCTCCAAGAGGAAGTATTCTTAGTTTTGTTCTTCCATTTTTAATATGTGTTTGTTTTTATATGATAATGAGTTTTTTGCTTAATATTTGTCGCCGTTAGCCTAAAAATTTATTTTATAATTTATCTTAAGGATTTTACTCAAGTGGAGTGATAAGTTATAAAATGTCAAATTAATGTTTATTTTTAATCGTGGCTTTTTGTTAGTAATAAGCTATTGATAATAGATTTTCGATGCTATATTAGTTTTTCCAAAATTCATTTTTCTGTTTCAACCCGTTTATTCTAATTGTGTCAATATGATATAACGGCTATGGAATTGAATCGGCTATAGAGCGCATTGGTCAATACAAGTTCAGCTTCACTGAAGCTTGAAGTTGGAATGCGAGAAGATGAGTGCCGTATACGTTGAGACGAAGCGGGTGAGAATTTCGCTGTGGTTCGTCATTTAGCGTTAAATTTGCTTAATGCAGATAAAACGTTTAATGCTGGCACTCAACGGAAATAAATAAGAGCGGGAAGAAATAAAGCTTGCCTGTATGGGGTAAGGGGCTTCGTAATTTTTCTCTGGATGAACTGCATCATGGATGGAAACTATCTTAGTCAGGCTCTTTAAGCCTTTCGTGGTGGGGATGTTCATGCGGTTTCCGTGGGTATACACAAAATCATATTATTAAGTTGGTTAAAAATAGGCTTACTTCACAATGCTGAACCTTGAACCTTGAACCTTGAACCTTGAACCTTGAACCTTGAACCTTGAACCCCATATGGATATCTCATGGACAAAATCACCAAAGCCGTAATCCCCGTGGCAGGCCTCGGTACGCGTATGCTCCCCGCAACCAAAGCCATTCCAAAAGAAATGCTACCAATTGTTGATAAGCCGCTTATTCAATATATCGTCAATGAATGTGTGGCGGCGGGCATTAAAGAAATAGTGTTGGTAACTCACTCTTCAAAAAATGCTATCGAAAACCACTTTGATACCTCTTATGAGCTGGAAGCGACGCTGGAAAAGCGTGTTAAGCGCCAGTTGCTTGAAGAAGTGCAATCTATCTGTCCGAAAGATGTCACCATCATGCATGTCCGTCAGGGGCATGCGAAAGGGTTAGGTCATGCAGTATTGTGTGCCAAACCGCTTGTTGGTGATGCGCCGTTTGCCGTGGTATTACCTGATGTCATTTTGGATGAATATACGGCTGATCAACGTACTGAAAACCTTGCTGCTATGCTCGCTCGTTTTGAACAAACGGGTGCCAGCCAAATCATGGTTGAACCCGTGCCAATGAGCGAAGTGTCAAAGTACGGTGTGGTCGATTGCGGTGGGGCTGAGCTTGCTGCTGGTGAGTCTTGTGTTATGACGCGCATGGTAGAAAAGCCAGCGGTGGAAGAGGCTCCATCGAATTTAGCCGTTGTGGGGCGTTATGTGTTGTCCGCCAATATTTGGGATAAGTTGGCTATTACGCCTCTTGGTGCTGGCGATGAAATTCAGCTTACTGATGCCATTGATATGTTAATGCGCGAGGAAACCGTTGAAGCCTTCCACATGACGGGTAAATCCCATGACTGTGGTGACAAGTTGGGTTATCTCAAAGCGTTTGTGGAATATGGTCTGCGTCATCCTACCTTAGGTAAAGAATTTGAGGATTACCTACATTCTGTGATGGTTAGCGATAAATTATTGTCGCTAGTCAGCTAATATTTTAAATACTATTGCTTCATTGCTTCATTGCTTCATGTTTTACACGGATCGTGATTATCAATTGTTTGCTGTCGATTAATAATCTTACTTGTTCTATAAATTTAATCTTAATAAGAAATTATTATGACAACTACCGCATTTCTATTTGTTTTCGTTTTGTCATTCTGCAGTTTATTTATCTTTCGCAAAGTGGCAAAACGTATTGGCTTGGTTGATAAGCCCAATGCCCGTAAACTCCATCAAGGGGTTATTCCACTCGTCGGTGGAATATCTATATTTACCACTGTTTGCATCAGTTTTCTTATTTTTCTGCCAATAAGTGAAACGTTGGTTCTATTTTTAAGCTGTGCTTTTGTTCTCGTCGTCGTGGGGGCAATTGACGATTATTATGATATTAGCTTTAAATTGCGTTTATTAGTCCAAGCGGCGATTTCACTGGCGATGATCAACCTTGGTGACCACAGTTTACATAACTTGGGTTTCTTGATGGGCAGTGAAACCATTACGCTATCACCGATGGCCAGTGGGGTGATCACTATATTGGGTGTCATTGGTGCTATTAATGCGTTTAATATGGTTGATGGCATAGATGGCCTGCTCGGTGGGCTGGCCTCGGTGACATTCGGCGCGTTGGGCTTGGTATTTTACGCCAGTGGCAATGAGTACCTTGCGACGGTCTGTTTGTTAATTGTGACTGCCATGGTGCCATATATCATGCTCAACTTGGGGATACCGCTAGGGCGTCGCTTTAAGGTGTTCATGGGGGATGCCGGTAGTGTGTTTATTGGCTTTGCAGCAGTATGGATGTTGATCCGCGGTACGCAAGAGCCGGGTGTGTATGCGTTTCAACCGGTAACCGCATTATGGCTTATTGCGATCCCACTGATGGACATGGCAACCATCATGATCCGCCGTGTTCGTAAAGGCCATTCACCGTTTAAGCCGGATCGCGAGCATTTACATCACATTTGCCAGCGGATTGGTCTTTCTTCCGGTATGTCATTAGTGGTCATTTGCTCCATGGCATCGTTAATGGCGGCGATTGGTATTTGGGCTGATATGAATAATATTCGTGAGTCCATTATGTTTGTCAGTTTCTTGGCGGTGTTTGGCGTCTACTTTTTTGTTATTAGTCATATCTGGCGTATCGTTACGTTTATTCGTGAGCTATTCGGTAGTAATAAATCGAAGGTGTTTGGTGTAGAAGCGACTGAACCTGGTTCCGATAAGTAATTGTTGATAGTTAAGCATCAAACTGGCCCTCGTCTAGTTTGATGTTTATGACATGAATACAGCATGCGGTAGCTATATCATGAAATGCCGTCCCTTTTGAGGGGCGGCATTTTTGTTTTTGGGCTAAAAAGATCAACGCGATTGTGCTTATTCTGTGTGGATGTCGTAAAATGTCACTCGTGACAATGTATAACTAATCAACAAAAGAGATTATTGAGATGTCTTTAAATCCGCTGCGTTGGAAACAACGTTTAGAAAACCTGCAAAAAGCACATTTTCGCTTAACGAAGGCTTGTCGCCAAGAATCCTATAATGAGTTGGAGTTAGCGGGATTGATTCAAACCTTTGAGTTTTCATTTGAGCTCACCTGGAAAACGCTTAAAGATTTGCTTGAATTTGAAGGCTATGATGCGGCTTCTCCGCGCAGCGTGATCAGAACCGCTTTAGAAGCAAATCACCTGTCCGCTGAGCAGTGTGAAGTTTTGCTTGATGCATTAGGTAAGCGGAACTTGCTAACTCATACTTATGATGAAGAAAATGCATTGGAAGCGCAGGCATTGATTGTCAATGAATTTGAACCTGTTATCACCACTATTACTCATTATTTAACGGAGAAAAGCCTGCGTGATGAATAATCTACAAGTGGATAACGGCTTGAAAGAGAAACATCAGCAGCAAATTGTTGCAATATTAGCTCGTCATCCTCACGTGCATTCAGCGTGGTTATTCGGTTCAAGAGCGATGGGGACATTTAAACCAAACTCAGATATCGATCTGGTTGTCGCTGGGGAGTCTCTGGGTATAACGGATGTGGCTGATTTGTTGATGCAGATAGAGCAGACAACCATTCCATTTAAAGTTGATATGCTCATTAAACACAAAATTAAGAATGATAAGCTGCTTGAACACATTGAAACCTATGGTGTGCGATGGCTGTGAGCCGAATGTTATAAAACAGCGTTCTGCTACGTATGATCAATGACAATGATTTTGAGATTTCTGTTAGTGGGTATTTTCGTGAAGTGGGCCGTGCAAACCAGTAATTTCCTTTTTGCCCGTCGTGTATTTTGCCATGATGCATGCATTATTTTAACGAGGGAATTTACGTGCACATTACTCATCACGGTGCCTTTGAAGGGGTCACAGGATCATGTCATGAGCTTCGTTGGGGAAAGCACGGTGTTCTGGTTGATTGTGGCCTTTTTCAAGGGAGTGAGTCGAATAACTCACTGAATATTGAGTTTCCGGTTGAGCATATTCAAGCGCTGTTATTGACCCATTGCCATATCGATCATGTGGGGCGGATCCCATGGTTGTTGGCGGCGGGGTTTCGTGGCCCTATTTATGCCACTGAAGCGACAGCAGCCTTGCTGCCACTGATGCTCGATGACGGGTTAAAAATCCAGTTAAATTTGAATACGAGTCAACGTAACCAATTTCTGTCATTGGTAAACCGCTTGCTCAAACCCGTTCCATTTGATTGCCTTGCGCCGATTCCGCTGCCAAGCGGGGAGCGCATTAATGCCTATTTTCGTCAGGCTGGCCATATTTTGGGGTCGGCCTATATTGAATTGGAATTGCCTGATGGTCACATTGTGGTGTTCTCGGGGGATTTAGGGCCGTCAGAGACGCCGTTGCTGGTGGACCCGATCTCCCCGCGTAAGGTGGATACTCTGATCATTGAGAGTACCTATGGTGACCGTCAGCACGATAGAGTGAGGGACAGAGGTAGCCGCTTAGCTCGGGTAATAACGCGTTCTTTGCGTGATGGCGGGGCAATTCTAATTCCTGCATTTAGTGTGGGCCGCACTCAAGAGTTGCTATTTGATATCGAAACCCTGATGGCGGATGCCGCTATCATGCCGGTCTGTGAGGGGGCGACATCAGATAAGATCCAATGGCAGCGTTTACCCGTTATTTTAGATTCACCACTGGCGACGCAAATCACAGAACAGTACGATCTGTTCCAACGGTTGTGGACGAAAGAAGCCAAACAGAAAGTGCAGCTTGGCCGACATCCGTTATCCTTTTCTCAGTGTATTACGGTGGAGTCGCATCAAGAGCACATTGCCTTAGTAAATCGCATTAAATCCACCGGAGAGCCTGCGATTGTGATTGCGGCCAGTGGTATGTGTTCGGGGGGAAGGATCATGAATTATCTGGAAGCCTTGTTACCGGACTCTAGAACCGATGTCGTGTTTGTAGGGTATCAGGCCAAAGGCACATTGGGCCAGAATTTATTAACCGGGGCGAATAAGGTTGAGATTAATGGTCAGCGCGTTGCGGTGAAGGCTCGACGACATGAGCTCTCTGGTTATTCAGCCCATGCCGATCAAGCCGATTTGGTGCAGTTTGTTGCCAATATTGAGCAGGGACCATCGAAGATTCATATTGTTCATGGTGAGCATCGTGCACAAGCGGTGTTAGCTGATGCGTTAAGAAAAGTGAAGCCGCAAAGTAGCATCATGCTAGCCGCAGAACATCGGATGACTCTCGATGAAGGGCATGATTGCCTTGATCCTCATTAATGCGCACTGAACCGTTTGGGTATAAAGCTACTCTCAACTTCTGAACTGAGTTAGTATTTGTCATCAGTTAATATCATTATTAGTAAGATTTTATGCTCGTTTTGGGTGACTAGCCTAAAATAATGACTCGGCATATTTTTTTACTGATAGTTTTTTGAGGTTGAGTAATGAAAATTACTGTTGCAGGCACAGGGTATGTGGGCCTATCAAATGCAGTGCTTCTCTCGCAACATAATGAAGTTATTGCATTAGACATTATTCCGGAAAAAGTGGCGTTAATTAATCGTCGCTTATCCCCGATTGATGATAAAGAAATATCGGAATATCTGGCATCTAAATCATTGAACTTAAATGCGACGACCGATAAGGCGCTGGCTTATGACGGTGCGCAATTTGTTATTATTGCGACCCCGACAGATTATGATCCGGTCACTAACTATTTTAATACCTCATCGGTAGAAGCGGTCATTAAAGATGTACTGGCGATTAATCCTGATGCGGTGATGGTGATCAAATCAACCGTACCAGTGGGGTATACCCAGCGCATTAAAGAAGAATTTGGTTGTGCGAACATTATGTTCTCGCCTGAATTTTTACGTGAGGGGCGGGCGCTGTACGATAATCTTCATCCTTCTCGCATTATCGTTGGCGAAAAATCTGAACGTGCCGAGACATTTGCAAACTTGTTAATTCAAGGTGCCGTCAAAGACGATATTCCAGTTTTGTTTACCGAATCGACTGAAGCGGAAGCGGTGAAGTTGTTTTCTAATACCTATCTAGCGATGCGGGTTGCATACTTTAATGAATTGGATTCGTATGCGGAAGCCCATGGCCTCGACAGCCGCCAGATCATTGAAGGGGTCGGCTTAGACCCGCGTATTGGCAATCACTATAACAATCCATCATTTGGTTACGGCGGTTATTGTCTGCCGAAAGATACAAAGCAGTTATTAGCCAATTACCAGAAAGTGCCGAACAATATTATTGGCGCGATTGTTGACGCAAACCGTACCCGTAAAGACTTCATTGCGGATTCTATTATTGCGAAAAAACCTGAGGTTGTGGGTGTTTACCGCCTGATCATGAAAGCGGGCTCTGATAACTTCCGCGCCTCTTCGATTCAGGGGATCATGAAGCGTATCAAGGCGAAGGGCATTCCTGTGGTGGTCTATGAGCCAGTCTTGACGGAAGATGAGTTTTTCCAGTCAAAAGTGATCACTGATCTGGACGCGTTTAAGCAAATGTCGGATGTGATTCTGTCAAACCGTATGGCTGATGAACTAGAAGACGTTGCAGACAAAGTCTACACCCGAGACCTGTTTGGGGCGGATTAAGAGCGGTTAAGAGCAGGGTCGAGGAAGAGCGGGAAGAGCAGGGACTAGGGACGAGTAAGAGCGGAAGAGAAAAAGCGGATCTGTGGCCCTCGGTCCTATGGGAAGAGCGAAAAGAAGCTGCATTTTTCTTGACACTAGAACCCCGTCCCTCGAGCCTACTTACAGGACCACAGGACCACAGGACCACAGGACCACAGGACCACAGGACCACAGGACCACAGGACCACAGGACCACAGGACCACAGGAC